>CALDGV010000643.1 GCA_937941745.1 uncultured Prosthecobacter sp.
CGGGTCGATGCAACTCAGCATGCCGACGCCCTCGCCGTGCTCAGGGTCCTGGCCGATGTTCGCGTACACGAGGCCATCGTGCTCAACGACCGTGCCGATGATTTCGCTCGGGCCATCATACTCAACATACTTGATGGGCTCGCCAGCACTGTTTTTGCGGTATTCAGGAGGATTGGCATCGTAGCGCCAGAACTCCTTCAGGATGTCGAAATCGTCCTTCTTTTCGGTTTCGGTGGCCATTGAGTAAACCCAGCCATCGCCAGCACCAAAGATGATCTGCTTTTTGCCTTCGATGACAGCCAGCGTAGGGCTGGACCAGGAGCAGTGCAGCACACGCTCGGACGCGATGTGGTCCATCTCACCCAGAAGAGTGCCATCTTCAGCATTCAGCATGATGAAGCTTGGAGCCTGAGGAGCGGGAATGTTGGTGTGGGTCCAGTCCACGCCATTGCAGGTAGGAGCGAAGAGCTTGCCATCAACGATCAGCGGGTAGCCCGCAGTAGCGTTGTGCTGGAAGACACCCAGCTCTTTGTACATGTCATACACCCACAGGATGTCTGCGTCGGTCTTGCCGGGCTCGACGGGCTGAGGTTTGCCATCCTTATCAAGCGCTGCCATGAACTGCGCCTCTTCCTGCATGCCCTGGTTGCCGTTGGACATGCCATTGACATCGAAACAAATGATCTGGCAGCGGTTGCCTGGCACATAGCCTTTGTCTCCGACGATGGTGGGGCTGGCGCAGATGCCGAGATACTCCCAGTCATTCACTTTTCCTGAACCCATCTTCGGGGAGACCAGCTGCCATTTGAACTCGCCAGTGTACTCGTCAAACACCATCACGATGCCACGGTCGCCAATGTGCTTGTCGTTGCGGGGCGACTCGTTGTTGGTGCCGACATACACCTGTCCACCAGCGATCATCGGCGTGCCATAGGTCTGCGAGCCAAGCTTCGCAACCCAGAGGCAGTTCTTGGTGGTGCTCATGTCGATGTCTTCTGCCCCGGGCCCCTTGTTCGCTTCTTCAGCGTTGGGGCGGAGACGCCCGGCAATCTTGGGCGCGGCTTTGGGGCCATACTTTTTGCCAGGATCAATCTCGATTGGCAGCCCCTTTTCCGGGGATACCATGTTGCGGGATGGTCCGCCCCCCCATTCGGGGAGATCGGCAGCATGAAGGGAAGCTGCGCTGAGAAGCGCGAGGAGGGCTGTGGTTTGGGGCTTCATTTGGAGAAAAGGAGAAAGTAAATTTATTTGTTCTCGGTGATGTTCAGGTTGTCCAGGAAGACGCGCTTCTGATTCATGGGCGTGAACCCAAAAATTCCCGGACTGCCCTGAGTGTGGGCTTTTGCGACCTTGGCTTCGACCGTCCATGCGTCAGGTTCAGGCTGGCTTTTGGGCCAGACCTTGCCGCGAACAACACCGGAGCCGTCTGGGTTCACATCCACGCGGGTCTTCAGAGTGTACCAAGTATTGGCACTGACCTTGAAGTTGGCAGTTTGGGCAAGGCGTTCCAGGTTGGAACTGATTTCCAGTTTGTTGGCGTTGCCGCGCAGGCAGATAAGGTAGCGCTGATTGATCAGACCAATGTCGGCCTTCGAGCGGGCGTTGCCGTCAGTCATCACATCAGCCTGCATGGTGTAGTTGCTCAGGTTGGAAGGAGCCACAAAGACCGTGCCACGCTGGAACAGGAGCCGGTCGAAGCTCTTTCCAAAGACTTTGTTTCCATCCTTTTCCATGACTTGGAATTTAAAACGTGCGCCGATCCAGGGCAGCGGTGGATAAGAAAACTTGTAGGCTGGATTGGCCGGGTCGGCAGGGAATTCCTCCGTCAGCTCATAGCCTTCGAAGTCTTCCGTGATTGGAAGAGCCTTCAAAGCACGCCCACGAATCGTGCCAGAAATGCCATCAGGAGCGGTCGCTTTGAAAGCGCCCGCACTAACCTTGGCGTCAGGGGCGACGACGAGCTCTCCTGCCTCGTTGAATTTGCCATCCATGGTGGCCTTCACCTTGGCCGTCGGCGGAATGAAGCTCTCCCATTTCACCCCCTCAACTTTGTCGCTGACCACAAAACCGTTGGCGTCCACACTGCGGATGCGGAAGCTTTGCTTGCTGCCGCGCATGATGACCACCTCCGCGGGGATGATTTGCAAAGCTGCGGGTTTGCCTGCGGAAGGAATTTCTGGAACAGGCGCCGGAGCGACCTTGATACCGCCGTTGGGAATCGGGAAGGCGTAGAACTTTTCCGTGGTAGTCACATAAAGGATGCCATCGCAGACCACCGGGGCTCCCAGGCACTGCGCCGCAACACCACCATCCAAGGCGATCTCTTGAACAATCTCACCATCGGTTGTTCCGGGCTTCACGACAACGAGTTTGCCTTCCATCATGGGGCAGTAGAGCAGGCCATCCACGTAAAGCGGAGAGGAGTGTAGGTTGGCATTGCTCAATTTCTTCTTCCAAAGCTCTTTGCCAGTGTTTGCATCAATGGCGTACAGCTCGCCGCCGTCGGTGAGCTGATACAGGGTGTCACCCACGATCACAGGGGAGCTGCTTGTGGCACCGATGGGAAAGCGCCAGACTTCTGCGCTGGGCTCTAGCGTGGTGGATTCCAGGCCTGGAGGGGGCGGGGGAGTGAGCTTCTCCGGCAATTTGACTGCCACAAGTCGGCCCTTTTCCGAGCTGTCCACGTTCTCATCATTGTGGATCGCAATGACCTTCCCCTTGTGCAAGACCACACTGGGGTTGACGCCATTTTTGCAGATGGGGAACTTCCAGTAGGGCTTTCCGCTGCGGGCATTGACGCAGACAATATGGCCACAACCGGTGGTGAAATACATCACGCGCTTGCCGTCACGGGTTTCCAGAACTGGCGTCGAGAAGGAGGAATCAACAGGGGGGCTCACTCCTGGCAGGCTCCACCAGACCAATTCGCCGGTTTTTTTGTCGAATCCGTAGACACGGTCCGCAGCGGGACCATCAGCTCCCCAGTTCGAGAAGATGAAGTGGATAATGACGAGATCGCCTTCGATCACCGGGCTGCCGACACGGCTGTTCGGGAAGGTCATGCGCCCCAGGTCTTCCATGAGGGGAAGTTCGAATACCTTCGTTCCATCCAGCTCATAGCAGAGAAACCTTCCAGCGTTGCTCACGAGGTAGATGCGCTTGGTTTCCGGATCCACGGCTGGGGCACCGATCGCATATCTGTTGTAGATAGAATCGCTGAGATAGTCGGGAATCTCCACTTCCCAGAGCTTTTTGCCTGTCTTGGCGTCCAGAACGGTCAGAAGTTCGATGAGATCAGTGGTCTCTCCCTTGTAGCCCCAGAGGATGACCTTGCCATCAAAGACCACGGGGGCACCACGGCTGCGGGCATTGTAGGTCCATGCCGGGGTGTCAGACAGCTTCCCGGCATTGGTGTACTGCTCCAGCGATACGCCATTCTGGAGCGGTCCACGCCAGCTGGGCCAGTCATTGGCAGAAGCAAAAGTTCCTGACGAAAGAAGCGCGACCGCCATCAGTGCGGCTCGACGCGAGGGGACGAAGGATTCCATGGAGGTAAGTTGGGTGAACTAGCCCCTCATCGTCCATGCAGCCGAAGCCACTTCAACGCCTTTATCGGCATGACAGAAATCACGGGAACAGGGGCGGCGGGGGCTTTGAAAAACGGGCCTCACGAAAGGCATCTTTCGTTCCTTGCCGTGAGGTGGGACAGGCTAAAGGATGTAAGCGCCCCTAATTGGTGTTCAAAAAATCAGCCCATCGAAGAAGTTGTCGTCAAGTGAACTTCCTTAGTTTATTCATATGAACACATGAGCCTCATTAGGTCTGTCAAGGCACTTTCTTCTAAAATTCTGAGAGTTTCGCCTCTATTGCGTGTCGCAAAACTGATAAAATGTTTCCTTTTCGCAAAAAACGTCCCCCTTGGTTG
>CALDGV010000644.1 GCA_937941745.1 uncultured Prosthecobacter sp.
CCGGCGCCAGGCACTGCTCGATGGTGTTGACGCTCACCGCAGCCAGACGGTGCACGTTGGCCTCACGGGCACGGAAGTCGCCGCCCTTGACGGTGTCGTAGAAGAGGCGGTGCACGCTGTCGCCATCATTCTGGTAGTTCTTGGCGGCATTGATGCCCCCTTGAGCAGCGATGGAGTGGGCGCGGCGGGCGCTGTCCTGGAAGCAGAAGCACTTCACCTGATAGCCGAGCTCCGAAAGCGTCGCTGCAGCCGAGGAGCCAGCGAGACCACTGCCGACCACAAGCACGGTGTATTTGCGCTTGTTCTTCGGGTTGATGAGCTTCGAGTCCTGCTTGTGCTTGGACCACTTCATGGCCATCGGGCCGGAGGGAATCTTGGAGTCGAGCATTTTAAATTTCAGATTGAAGATTTCAGATTCGGGTAGCTTCAGCGGCCATAACCAAAGAGCCAGATGGCGACGGGGATGGAGCAGTTCCCCACCAGGATGAGGGTGGCGTAGGCGTGACCCAGGGTTTTAAAGACCGGCGCCGTGCGGTGGGTGGTCAGGCCCAGGGTCTGGAAGAGGCTGCTGACACCGTGGCTGAGGTGGCCGTAGAGCATCACCATGGCGATGATGTAGAAGATCGAGGCCGGAGCCCAGGAAAAGCCGTCAATCACCATCTTGTACACGTTGTGAACCGTCTCTCCGTGAAGGTCAGTCTTGTAGGCCGCGCCGTTGTAGTCGTTGCCCACACGGACTGTGAAGTGGAGAAGGTGGTAAACGATGAAGGCCAGCAGGGTCAGGCCGCTCCAGATCATCGTGTGGGAGGCCTTGCTGGAAACCTGTGCCTTGTGCTGGGCATAGGTGTCTTTGCGGGCGCTGCGGTTCTGCCGGGTGAGCTGGATCGTGGCAGTCACATGCACCACCACGGCCGCCAGAAGTCCAAGACGGGCAATCCACACACCGCCGCCATGGAGCGCGGTCTGAAGCATGTGTCCATATTCATTGATGGCATCGGGGCCCGCGAAGACCAGAAGATTGCCAATCATGTGACCGAGCACGAAAAGCACCAGCATGGCACCAGTGACGGCCACGAGGATTTTCTTGCCGATGGAAGAAGCGTAAAAGCGGGAGAGAGAGTCGAGAACAGCGCTCATGAGAGAGGGATTTTCATCATGGGCATACGGCGTGTCGAGGCAAGCGGCACATCGTTTTTGCGATGAAAAAACGCATCTTTCTTGTTGAGCCTCGTTCGCAGCTGAGGGCAACAAGGCACCTCGGCTCCAACAGAGCACCACAACACGTCACTTTTGGTTCAATCAGGGCTGCGTGAGCACGATGTCGTAGCCGTAGATCTCACGGAAGATGTCGCACTTCGAGTTGATCGCGATCTGCTCGATGGTGGTGTCCTCCACACCGGGAGTCAGAATGGTCAGACGGCTGCCTTCCGGACGCAGGATGATGTTTTTGATTCGCTGGGCATGACTGCGGTCCAGCGCATCAGCGATGCGCAGCAGGGCTGCCAGCTTGAAGACGATCATCCGCTCCTCACGATCCAGGTCGGAGAAATGCGGATGGTTGCGCTCCGGATTGTAGCGTCGGTGATAGCGGGCCAGCAGGGCCACCAGCTCCCGTTCACTCGTGCTCAGGCCGAAGATTTCGGTCTGCATCAGGATGTAGAGGCTGTGCTTGTGGTGTTCCCTCGGGCTGATGAACATGCCGACTTCATGCAGGATGGCCGCCACGCGCAGCACCAGTTCGTAGCGTGAGTCCAGTCCATGCAGCGTCTTGAGCTCACGGAAGAGCTGCTGGGCAAACTGCGCCACATGATCAGCATGCCTGCGGTCTGTCTTGTAGCGCACCCCGATCTCTGTCGCAGCCTGCATCACCTCCTCCTGGAAGCTCGCGGTTCGCGGCCGGGCCGTCACCAGGTCATACATCAGCTCACGCTGGAAGTCGCCCTCAGGCACCCAGATGGCCTCATCGCCAAAACGTCGAGCCAGGGCCAGATTCGTCTGCAGCGCCGGCACAATCCCCTCCCCTCCCGTGTAATGCACATGAAGCCGGCGCACCAACTGGTCCGGGCTCAGCGTGGCAATTTTCTCCGTGAATCGCTCCAGATCCGCTTCGCTCACCCGGCAGGCTCCCTGGCGGGGTGTGGCCAGCAACGGAGCAATGCTTTGCAGTTCGGCTCCAATCGCCACATGGCAGTCGAAACGATAGCCCGCATAGTCCTGCGCCAGATGATCCACCACGCCGCGGATCTGCTCTTCCAGATGGGTCAGATGCTGGGAGGCCTCCCCTTCCAAACCAGCAACAGCCTCACGCGCCCGGAAGATTCCCAGCCGGTAGTTGGTGTAGGCGGCAAGACGCCCGTGCTTGAAATACAGCGCCCGCGTGTTGCCGGGACCGATGTGGGAAACAAAGGTGTTCCCCTGCGCC
Source organism: uncultured Prosthecobacter sp. (assembly GCA_937941745.1). GTDB lineage: Bacteria > Verrucomicrobiota > Verrucomicrobiia > Verrucomicrobiales > Verrucomicrobiaceae > Prosthecobacter. Next base: position 2,423 of record CALDGV010000644.1, read on the forward strand.
AGCTTCGGATTCTTGTCCAAAAGACGGCGGGCGATCTGGTAAACAAGGCGGGTCATGTCCCCGTCATCAATCAAGCGCGCCGACAGCCCCGTGGTGACTTGCAGGCGATTCAGGAAGATCTCGTGATTCGATGCCTCCGAGAGGATGTTGGTGTTGTAGAGCCGGATGGCCTCCAGCGGCAGGTTGTACTCCCGGGTGGACTGCAAAAAGTCCCGCAGGATCTCCGCTGCCTGCTCCATCGTCGCCCTGGTCACGGCTCCTGAGCGAAAAATATCCCGCGCCACCGGCAGCGGGCGGTCCAGATGCTCCACCTCCTGAAAGGCTCCGCCCTCGTCCAGGGTGCCGATGACCATGGAAAGGGAGGCGGCGCCGACGTAGATGACGGCCTGCTCGGCGGGTGCGACTGCGGATGACACGATTCAGATGGCGTGGTTGGAGATTGATCAGGAGCCTCGGGCTGCACACATCAGGCCTCAGGCCTTGGCACTCCCCTCATTCACACGCAGCCAAGCCACGCTGCCCACCGCCACCGCCGTGCCACCCAGCTTGGCGATGCTGTATTTCACGCCTTTTGCCAGACCAGGCACGGCAAAGCGGTTCACCTCCTCCTTCAACATTGTGAGGTAAAGGTCCGGCAGTTCCTCCACCAAGCCACCGCCCAGGGTCACATGATCGGGCGCCAGCAGGTTCACCACCGCCGCCACACCCATGCCAAGGTAGCGGATGGAATTGCGGAACATGGTCATGCCCGCCACATCTCCACCGCGCACGGCAGCAGCCAGAGCCTTGCTCTTGATTTCACGCAGGCTGCCCTTGGTCTTGCTGTCCAGTTCCGGCAACTGCCCACGGTAGCAGGCCACGCCCGCTTGGGAGGCCAGGGCCAGGCGGCTCGTCAGATCCTCCAGCAGCACCGTTCCGTCATGCGGGCTGCCGAGATGGGTTCCCGGCAGGTAGATCATCCCCAGTTCCATCGCTGAAACCGCACGGCCCATCACCAGCTTCCCGTCATACACAAAACCTGCCCCCACACCCGTGCCCGGGAAGACCCCCAGCAGGGAGCGAGATCCTTGCCCTGCCCCCAGCTTGTATTCACCAAAGGTGCCTGCATCCACATCATTGAGCACCACCACCGGCTTCTTGAAGGCTCCGCGCAGCATGTCGCCCAGATGGACATTGTTCCAGCCGAGGTTCGGAGCGTTGATCAGGATGCCTTTCTCCGGGTTCACCAACCCCGGGCAGCCGATGCCAATCCCCTGCAGTCCCTTGGGATTCACCCCCGCTTCAGCGATGGCCTCGTGAATGGCGTTCAGGATCTTCTTCCGCCCCTTGGCCTGTCCATCGGATCCATTGGTGGACTTCCGCGCCGTGCCCAAAACCTGGTAATTTTTGTCCAGCACACAGGCCAGCATTTTTGTCCCGCCGAGGTCAAAGCCGATCCAGAACGGCACCTCTTTCAGTTTCACCGGCTGAACAGGTTTCACGGCAGCCTTGGGCGCAGGGTCTTTCTTTTTAGCCATGCTGCATCAGAACACGGCCAGCGCGTCGGCGGCAAGTGACAACACCACTCCGTTTTAAAGATTCTGCCACCTTCTCCTGCGCTCTCCCATATGCCATCTGGAAGCACATCTTGCACTCCCGGTTCAGCCGGATAGATAGCCCGCCCCATGTCCGCCCCCGCCAACCGTATCGACGCCCACTTCGCCAAGCTCCGCACCTCCGGAAAGCGCGCCTTCGTGGCCTACATCTGCGCGGGCGACCCCACCCTGGATGCCACCATCGACATTGTGCTCGCCCTCGAAAAAGCCGGCGTGGACATCGTGGAGCTGGGGGTTCCTTTTTCCGACCCCCTCGCAGATGGCATTGTGAACCAAATGGCT
>CALDGV010000645.1 GCA_937941745.1 uncultured Prosthecobacter sp.
CCTTTTCGCAATTTCCGACACTCTCTCGGCCCAGTCCTCGAGGTAGCGACGTGACCCACACTTTTTGACGATCTTGGCGTAAAGTGCCGCTTTCCATTCTTCTAATTCCGGGAAAAAGAAGGTGCCTTGCACCTCACGCACGCCGGGCTTGTCCTTGCCATCACCCGAGGATTTGGAGCCGTCGCCGTCACCACCGGGGCCGCCGACACCGATGATTTGCAGGTTGTTCGGAGCCTTCTTGTTCAGCTCGATCTGGTTGATCGTGGCATTGAAGCGGTCGTCATGGGCGCGAAGAGCTTGGAGCACCTGCCAGACGACTTTGTATTTCTGGTTGTCCTTCAGCGCCTCCTCCGGCGTGGTGTCCGCCGGGATGCCGACAGGCAGGATGATGTAGCCATACTGCTTCCCCGCCGCCCTGCGCATGACGCGGCCCACGGACTGCACCACGTCCACCACGGAGTTGCGGGGATTGAGAAAGAGCACGGCGTCCAGCGCGGGCACGTCCACGCCTTCGGAAAGACAGCGGGCATTGGAGAGGATGCGGCAGCGGTTCGCCACGGCGGGCGCTTTCAGCCAGTCCAGCAGCGCATTCCGCTGGAGGGCGTTGAACCCGCCATCCACATGATCCAGCTCACACTGGAGGATGTTTTCCTCATCGGGATGATCCTTTTGATACGCCGCGATGAGGTCCGCCATCTGCCGCACGAAGGCTTTGCTGTCCTTGATGCTGCGGGAGAAGGCCACGGCGCGGGTCATGTGCGCGGTGTCTCCCTGGAGATCGGCTGCGGAGGCGGTGCTGTGGTCCAGCCGCTTCGCCAGCCCATTCCAGCAGCCGGTGATCTTCACGGCGTCGTCGAGCTTCAGCTCGTTGTCGGCATCGGTAATCTGGCGCTGGAAGGTCTTGCTGACATATTTCTCATCCACGGCCAGCACGAGCACCTTATAATCCGTGAGGAGATTGGAAGCCACGGCCTCGCCGAAGCCGAGACGGTGGAACTCGGGACCGAACATGGACTCGTCGTCCATCGAACACAGCTCTGCTCCGGCTTCGTTGGCCTTGGCCTTCGCGTCATCACCATACAGGCGCGGCGTGGCCGTCATGTAGAGGCGCTTTTTGCCCTGGATGAACTTGGCGTCGTGAACCTTGACGAAATGAGACTCGTCCTGATTTGCGAGCGTCACGCCCGTGGTGCGGTGAGCCTCGTCGCAGATGATGAGGTCAAACTCCGGCAGCCCGGCCTTCTGCGCCTTCGAGACGGCATCAATCGAATGGTAGGTGGAGAACACCACCGTCATCGTTTTCTCCGTGGCCTTCTTTTTGCCGACGGCCATGAGGGCGTTGTAGCCTTTGACGAGTTCCTTGGCCGAAGTGCTGGCCGGGAACGAGAGATCGCTGAGCGTGAAGTCACCCACATCATCCTCGGCGGGTTTGTCACGGTTGGAGTGCTTGCCGATGTTCACATCGGAACACACGGCAAGCGCATGGATAGGAGTCTCCGCCTCCGCCGTCCATTCGCGAAGCGACTGCGAAAGCAGCGAGAGTGAAGGAACGAGAAACAGAACCGTGCCTCCGGGAGCCTGCTGTTCCGCGATGCGGAGAGCCGTCAAGGTCTTGCCGGTTCCGCAGGCCATGATGAGCTTGCCACGATCATGCTCTTGGAAGCCGTCTCTGACATGCACACGCGCTTTGACCTGATGCGGGCGCAGTCCCTTCTTCTCCCGCAGCTTGAGCGTGGCGAGGTTCTTGAGGTTGAAGTGTGACCAGTCGATGGGGCTCTGATCCAGATCCTCCATGCGGAGGCGGCCCACGGGCTTGTCGCGGTTCAGCAGCGCCTTCTCGGCATTGCTGCCCCACTTGTCCGTCGTGCAGACAATGAGACCGGAGGTGAAACGCTTATCCCCGAGCGCAGAGAGGAAGGAATCAATGTCCTCCTTCGCCAGCGTGTGCTCCGGCTGGTAAAACTTGCACTGGATGCCGCAGAACTCGCCTGTGGCGCGCTCCTCGGCCACGATGTCGATGCCGACATCGCCTGTGTCTCCCTTCTTCGGCCACTCGTTCCACATCCAGACATTCGAGAAGCGGTCGGCGAACATCGGGTCCAGCTCGAAGTAGCGGCACATCAGCCGCTCGAAGCGGTCGCCGAGATGGCGGTTGTGCAGATCGTCGTCGCGGAACTGCGCGAGGATGGTGTGAATGGTCTGAGCACTCACGAGGCCAGCCCTCCCCATGAAGTGTTCAGCCCATGCTGGCCCGCGGCTGCGCCTAGGGTGGCAGACAGGGGCACCTGCCGTCCACTGGCAGCCTGCCGAAGGAAGGCCAGGATGGTCTTGACGTCCGCAGCGGCGTTTAGGCAGACTCCCGCCCGGCCATGAATCCGCGTCTGAGCCTGCCACAGAGTCCGGTTGACAACCGGAAGCGTGCTTACCTTACGCCCAGCGCCCAGCGCCCAGCGCCCAGCGCCCAGCGCCCAGCGCCCAGCGCCCAGCGCC
>CALDGV010000646.1 GCA_937941745.1 uncultured Prosthecobacter sp.
AAAAACGGGATCGCTGGCATGCTGCGCGGCCATGAGGCGGAGGGCGCCGACACGGAGCGTGGACTTGGCCTTGGAATCGGCAATGATGCTGCTCAGCGCTGGCGCGGCGACCTTCAGTTCGAGGGCCACCATGAGCTCGACGGCAGAGGCCTTGAGGTCGGGATCCGTGAGGGCGAGCAGGTCGGCGGTCCTGGGCTGGATGGCGGCGGCGATGGCGGCTTTGTCACGAGCCTCATAAGGGCGGTTCACGCCATCCACACGGTCCAGACGGGGTGGTTCCGCGAAAACAAGCAGGGCGGCGAAAGCCTCGGCCGAACCTGCCAGGGCGGCAGTGAGCAGGCGTTGGGCGTTTTCGGGCTGGCCAAGGCGCAGGTTGGCGTTCAGCGCACGGCGTGAGGTCATGTCGGAAAGGTCCTGTTTCACTCCGATGAGGGCTGCGAGGGTGGGAAGAGCTTCCGAAATGCTGCTGTCATCGTGGATGGCGCGGGCGGCTTCATCCACGATGGAGGCTTCAGCATCCTCGAGCGACCTGGCGATGAGCGGTGAACGCTGACGGGCCAGGGCCAGCGTGGCGCAGAGGCGGATGTTTTTGTCTGCATCCGTCAGACGCGCAGCCAGCGTGCTGGCATCGAGCACGCCAGCGAGGCCGGTGACAGCGGCATGGCGCAGCCAGGCATCCCCGGCATCCTTTGCAGCCATCTGCCAAAGCACCTCAGCCGAGTCAGCAAGCCTTAGCTTGCCTGCGGCGATGGCGGCATGAAAACGCACGCGCATGTGGTCCGAGGCCACCCAGCCTGCGACAGCCTTGCGGCTGGCAGCACCTGTCTTCGCAGGAGCATCCCCGAAGATTTTGGCGAGCTGCGTTTGCAGCTCAGGATCAGCCGTGGCGAGGATGGGCTGGAGCAGGGCATCCTCCATGGCTCCGCGGCGAAGCCCGATGCCCAGGCCCCACACGGCATGAACCTTGGCAAGCAAGGGCGCCTTGGCATCCGCCAGCACTTCTGTGAAAGCCTCCCAGGCTTTTCGTTCGGCCATCTCCAGCTGCGCCGCCATGCGCACCCGTTGATCAGCGTGGCTGAGCAGGGTCTTCAACCCATCGAGTTCCTGCGTCTTGAAGCCTCCACTGAGAAGGCGGAGCGTTTCGGCACGGGCGGGGTTGGGTTTATCTTCATCCACACGCCAGATGGCGCCCTTTTCGTCCAACGGGTAGCCACCCACCCAGTCGGCCATGTAGAGCGCTCCATCAGGGCCGAAGCTGAGGCCGATACCCATGATCCCTGAGCTGATGAGGCGGGCACGGCTCATGGCAAAGGTGCTGCCTTTCGGAGTGATCGTGAAGGCCTCCATCTTGCCGGATGGGAACTGGTTGAGGATGAAATGGCCCTTCAAGCGTGTACCGAGCGCAGTGCCAGGCTCTCGAATGAAGCCGGCAGGGCCATTGGAGTAGTTGGCCAGCGGCGGCGTGATGAAGAGGGGATGCTGTGCGCCGGCATCCCAGATGCCCTCGCGAATCCAGCGGCTCTCGGACTTCATGTATTGATGGGCACAGCGCCAGCCGGAGTCACTCTGTTCGGTGATGGAGACAAAGCGCTCTTTTTCGCCGGGCAGGTCGGCATCATTGTCCACGCCGAACATGTTGCCAAAGTCATCGAAGGCGATCTCCTGCACGTTGCGCAGGCCATGGGCGAAGACTTCAAAGCCGCTGCCGTCGGGCTCAACACGCATCACAGCACCTTCATGCGGGTAGAACCAGTGCCTGCCCTCCTTGCTGGTGACGTTCACGCCCTTGTCGCCAATGCTCCAGTAGATGCGTCCATCGGGGCCGAGGCGCGGGCCGTGCATGTCATGCCCGGCATAGGCGATGTGCATGCCGAAGCCATGCGCCACGACCTCGCGCACATCGGCAACACCGTCGTCATTGGTATCCTTCAGCCGCCAGAGGTCAGGTGCGATGGTGGCATAGACCCAGCCATCGTGGTAGAGAATGCCTGCGGCGATGCCGGTGACCTCCGTGTTGAAGCCTTCGGCGAAGACGGTCATCTTGTCGGCGGTGCCATCGCCGTCGGTGTCGCGAAGCTGGTAAATGCGCTCGCTGTGCACGGTGAGGTCCTTCCAGTCGATGGAGCCATCCTTGTTGTGGTCCTTCAGGCCGCCGCGTGGCAGGCGGAGCTTGCCGGGAGCCAGCTCACGCTTCAGGAACTCGCGCTTTTCTTCCACGCTGCCAAGGCCGACATCGTCGGCGATCCACATGGGATGCTCACGAATGTCGAGGTCGGCCGCCTTGCGCCGCGTGGTGGCGGCGACATAGACGCGGCCTTTCTCATCCACCGTGCAGGCCACTGGATCGGGCACGTTCAGGCTGCCAGACCAGCGGTGAAGGGTGACTTCCGCTGCTGGGGCAGCTTGGGCAAGAAGAAGGCAGAGAGCAAAAGGACGCATGGGGGGAGGGCAAGATGACCCGACGTGCGGGGTTTTCCAGAACGGAACTACGCCGGAGAAGGCTGCGCAGAGCCTCTAGCTGGCATTTCCCACCGGAGCAGTTTAGCCTCCGTCATGCCGTTTCCACCCCGACTGCCTGCTGTACGCCCTTGGTGGCGGCCATTCGTGGTCGCGGGCTGGCTGGCCGGAATGGTGGTGATGGCCCAGGAAGGAGATTTTGAGAAGGACTCGCTGGCCTGGAGGACGGCACTGCACTTTGACCCAGCCAGCGAATCCTCGCTGAGCTCCCTGGTGGAGCTTTACCGGCAGAAAAACCGCCTCTCCGAACTCATCCAGGTCTATGCGGCGCATGTGCAGCAGTATCCGGAGGATGAAAACGCCGCCGTGGTGCTGGCGCGGCTCTATGGGCAGATTCAGGACCCGCAGGCAGCACTGTTTCTGGAGGAGGCCCTGGCCCGCCATCCTGGCAGCGCGCTGCTGCACCATGTGAAGGCCGGACTGCTGATGCAGAGCCAGGCATCGATGGCCCTCGAGTCCCTGGATCAGGCAGTGAAACTGGAAACCCGGGTTCCCTCGCGGCGGAGCCAATGGCTGGGCGAACTGATGAAGGCGGCCGCAGCCGCAGGGCGGGATGACCTGCTGGCCGCACGGATGAAGTCGCTGGCGGATGAGGGGGCCTTCACGCCGCTGCAGCGAGTGCAATGGGCACGACGATGTGCGGAGTCCGGCATGAAGATGAGTGCCGCCGCAGCCTTGGCTGGCGGGACGTTCGAAACGCTGTCCGGCGATGAAGCTGTGGAATCCCGGTTTGTGCAGGCCCAGGTGGCCCTGCTGCAGGGCGACCGGGCCAAGGCAGCCCGCACTGCCCGTGATTTGTTGGACCTGCTGGCACCCGAGCACTGGCGGCGGAAGGAGGCGCTGCTGCTGCAATGGCAGTCAGCAGACGAGACGGAGCGACTGGATGCTCTTGCCCAAACGGAAAAAGCCTGGAAGCAAACCCCGGACAACGAGGGAGCCTCAATGGCTCACGGGGATCTGCTTTTCCTGGCTGGAAGGCGGGATGAAGCCCTGACGGTCTGGCAGGATTCCCTGCAGCGGCGCCCCGGCTCGGTCCTGCTGGAGGAGCGGGTGGTCGAGGCTTTGCAAACCCTGCGCCGCGATGAGGAACTGCTGGCCTTTCTGGCAGGCAGGATGGCGGCCCAGCCTCAACGCGAAAGCTTGAAGCTGCAGCGTGCGGAACAGCTGCTTCTGCTCGGACGGCTGGAGGAAGGGCTGGAGGCGTTGAAGAAGCTGCTAGAAGGCAAGGATACAGGCGAACGCTTCAGGATCTGGATGCAGGCCGCACGCAGGCTGCGGCTGCAAAACCTCTTCAATGAGGCAGCAAGGCTTTTGGAGGCGCTGCTGCAGGAACAACCGGAGCGCTGGGAAGCCCGGAAGGAGCTGGCAGAGCTCTACGGCCTTCTTCAGCGTGACGAAGAGGTCGTGAAGCTTTTCGAAACCGCGCTGGATCAAGGCGTCAGCGCCGAGGTCAGGCTGGAGACCGCCCAGTTCCTGGTCTCGCGAAAGCTCTGGCCGCAGGCGCGCCAGCTTCTTCAAAGCTGGTTGGGCGAGAAACCCGAGGATTACGAAGCCTTGCTGCTGCTGGGACGCCTGGAGACACTGGCAGGCCAGCCCGGGGCTGCGGAGGCAGCCTTGAAAAGGTGCCGTGAGCTTTGCGATACGGAGGCGCGCTATGCCGCCTGGCTTGCGGCTGCCTGGGAAAGGGTGGCGGAACAGGAAGCTGCCGCCGCCTGGATCGAGGAGGAGCGAAAGCGCCTCTGGCCTCAGTCCGGCGAAATCTGGGACAGCCTGCGCCTGCAAAAGCTGACCCTCCTGGCCGAACAAACGATGGCCTCCAAAGTGACCCGGGAAGCGGAACACCTGCTGCGTGCTGCGCTGGCTGAGGCCGGTCTTCCAGACCAGGCGCGCCGGGACCTCCGGCTGCTCTTGATCCGCATCCTGGACGGACTGCCGGAACAACGGAAGGCACTGGAAACGGAGCTGCAGAACCTCCTCCAAGCCTCGGACAACCAGGATCAGGAGGATCTCAAGCTCCGGCTGAGCCTGCTTTACTGGGAGGCCAGACGCCTTGATCTGGCCGCCTCCACCCTGCGAACAGTGCGCACCGAGGCCTGCTCGGATGCCACCCTGCTCCAACGCAGCCTGACCATGGCCCGTCAGATGGGGGATGAGGCCCTGATGCAGGCTTTTTCCAGTCGGCTGGTGCGGCTGCAGCCGGATGAAAAAGCGCATTGGATCACCTGGACTTCGCTGCTGGCGGAGGGTGGCGATGAGGCTGGACTGCGACTGGCCCTGCGTGAGATGCGTGCGCGAGCATCCACCTGGAAGCTGAGCGTGGCCGCCCAGGAAATTCTGCGCAATCACCTCGCCGCAAGCACCTGGCGCACGGTCAGCACGGCGTTGACAAGACCCGAGGCCGACCCAGGCGCGGCCTTGCTGAGTCTCCTTGAGTTGGAGCAGATCGAACGCGACCCGCAACGTCGGCTCTGGCTGGCCTGGGCGCGGGGTCTGTTGGCCCGGCACAGTTCCGATGAGGCAGGCCTGGCCACAGCTCGTGACACCCTCTCAAGCAGTGGTCAGGAGTGGGTGGTGATGCCTGACGGGCTTTCGATGAGCCTTCGTGAAGCCTTGAAGCAGCTCGACATGCCTCGCGCAGCCCAGCACGGCTCCACCGACAAGGTGAGCGGCGATTACTCCAGGCCGGGACGTGTGGCTTGGATGTTTGAACCGATGCATCAGGCCCATCTGCAAAGCTGGCGCCTGACGCCCGACGGCCTCAAGCTGCTGGTCCAGGACACGCATGGCAGGCTGTATGCGGTGGACCGCCGCAGCGGCAAACTGCGCTGGCAGGTGCGCCTGGGCGACCTCCCTGGAACCAAGGTCTTGGCGACCTGGCGCGAACAGGGTGGTGAGCAGGTGAGCCATCCCCGCGAATGGTGCGCTGATGACGAACATCTGTGTGTCTTGGAAGAGGGAAATCTTTACTGCCTGAGCTTGGTGGATGGCGCGCTGCTCTGGCGAACCTCCACTTCCCCTTCCCAAGCAGGCAGTCATGGAACCATCGCCGCCTGCCAAGGCCAGGTGCTTTGGTGGCAGGCACCCACGGGATCGCTGGAAGCCCTGGACCTGCGCACGGGCAAACGCCGCTGGCATCTGGAGATTCCCGCGCTCACGCAGAAGCAGGAGCTGAACCCCAGCAGCCCGGTCTGGCTGACCAGCGGCATCCGTGTGCAGGGCGGGCGGGCACTGGTCTGGGGGAATGGCTCCGCCGTGGTGGATGCAACAAAAGGGGTGATTCAATGGAAGGCCAGCCTCAACGAGACCACCCTGCCTCTGCCCCTGCCACTGGATGCTGCCCACATCCAGACAGGCCCTGGTGCCACCGCATTTCTGACCAACGCCACCTCACGCCGAAACCCTCAGGGCAGCGCGCATCTCACGCCCATGACTGCGGCCAACCCGCTGGCCATGCCTGTATATGGATTTCCGGGCATGTATGGCAGCACGCAGGGCAGTCCCTGGCTGCTGTGGGGTGGTGAAGGTGAACGCTGGCTTCAGGATGAAGGTGTCTGGCTGTTGGGACATGGGGTGCTGGGCACGCGCTATTCCATCCTCGGCCTTCCTGTGGTGCGCCGTGCGGAGCCGCGACTGCGCGGCCAAAGCGGTCTGTCTGGAGCCCTGCCGCTGGGTACGGCAGGCAGCCATCTGCTGGTGGCTTCGGAACGCGGACTGTTCAAGCTGCTGCCTGACGGGCGCACGACCTTGCTGGCTGCTGTGGAGGTCCGCGACAACCGCCCGGGCAAGCATCCCCTGCCCGCCTGCGCGGCTGACGGCGCCTTTGCAGCCATGGCGACCCAGGACGAGATCCGCCTTTTCCAGACGCACAGCGGCTCCCAGCTTTGGAGCAGCCCCTGGCCTGAAGACATCCGAGAGCGGATCAGCAAGCACCAAGAGTCCCTGCAAAGCTGGCACAGCCTGCGCTGGAGCTCCCGCGGGCTCGCCTTTTACGACGGCCGTGGCCACACGCTGATGCTGGACTGGCAGGCCCGGATGTCTGGCGGAGACCTTGTGGCCCCCGTCGGCACGCAGGCGCTGGTCTGCCTGCGCTGCACTCCTTGAGCATCAACTCCGCCCCTCAGCAGCGCCCCAGGGTTCGATTTGCTTCAGCGACCTTGCTTCGAGAGCCCGGTAGCAGTCGGGAAGATCAAAACGCGCCAGCACGCCCGGAATCATCGCCGCATAAGGCCACTGGTAATCCTCGTGCACGGCCAGCTCCTGGTAGGAGACCAGGGCATTTTTCAGCGTCACCGCCTTCACCCCAGGGCTGAGCAGCGCCGCAAAGGTGGCAGGCAGGGTTCCCCAGCCTTTGCCGGCGAGATGGATCTCCGAATGTCCAGCGGCGGCCAGGAGCTGGAGCACACGCAGGAGATCCCAGGTGCGCTGCCCAACCAAAGGCTGATCCAGCATCATGCCGTAGGCCGCGTAGAAGTAATGGCTGCCGTAGCGGTTGAGGAACTGGTTCACGCCGCAGGTGTCAGGCTGGGATTCGCCGATGCCGCGGACATCGCAGGCGAAGAAGGCGGAATCGGGTTCTGACGCGAGCAGTTCCTGCACGAGCGGCTCGTCGCGCAATTCCTGGTCTGCAGAGCGGTGCGAGACATACAGCACGGCCCGCTTCTGGCCACGCGGCAGGCGTGAGGTCAGCGCCTCCGAGCTCAGCCGGGTGAGCAGGGCGTGCGTCTCCGCTCCCGTCTCCACTGCATAGGTGCAGTAGGCTTTAGCGGGATACTTCCGTGCTCCAGAACTGCGCAGGATGCGGTAGTCAGGCGCAGAAGCAGGCAACTCAGGCAGATGCAGCACCTCGTGCACGGCTTTCGCCAGGTCGGTGGCAGCCAGAGGCTGGCGCGCAGCGGCCAGCTTTTCGGCTTTTTCGCGGGTGAAGGACATCAGCGTGCGTGATCCCTGGCGGGCCACCTGGCCTTCTGGCGTGCAGAGCAGGTCGGGCTCCTTCTCCATGGTCATCACCGGCTCTTTGTCATGCCCCGGCAGGCCGGTGGCCTTGGCAAAGAAGCGGTACATGGCTTCGCGGTTCGGCTGGGTGTAGCCGTGAGGGTCCGGACCGATGTGGAGCTGGATGTTCTCCGGCTTGCCAAGCAGGGTGTAGAGCTTCTTGAGCCGTTCGTAGGTTTCCGTGGAGCCGCGGGCGTCAAAGTAGTCCTTCTCCTGCGCCATGATGATGACCGGCTTGGGGGCCATGGCGGCCAGGAAGTCTGCATGATCCAGATCTGCCGCCAGCACGCCGGGCGGGCATTGCTCGCAGTCCTGCGGGAGTTCGTTTTCCGCGTCACGCCGGAAGGTGGTCACAAAGCAGGAGGGCGCGCCCATGGTGAAGCGCGGCTCCAGCCCGCAAAGCCAGGTCGTCTGCGTGCCGCCGCCGGAATTACCCGTCACACCGAGGTGCTGAGGATCGATTTCCGGGCGGGTGAGCAGGTAGTCCAGGGCACGGATGGCATCCCAGGCGAACCAGGAGCCCAGAAATTCCCCGACAAGCGCTTGATGGCAGCCCATTTGGTTATGCTCAGAGGTGCCGCCGCCGAGGCGCGACCCCAGCTTTTCATTCAGATACTGGAAGCGCTCCCCCTGCCCGACGGGGTCAATGAGGAAGCAGGCCATGCCCTGGCGTGCAAGCCCCTGGGCAAAGCTCTGGTAGGCATCCTCCGCCTTGCCGTTCAACGAGTGGCCGCAGACGCCGATGACACTAGGCACCTTGCGTCCGGAAGCCGTCGGCAGGTAGAGATTGCCCGTCACCAAGTATTGCGGGCGGCTTTCAAAGATGATGTTTTCAATCCGGTAGGCTCCCCGGTCCAGCGTGCGGGTCACCCGGGCATTCAACGGCGTTTTTTCCGGCATGGGCCCGAAGCATTCGCGAATGCGCTCCTGGGCGGACCGAACATAAGCCTCGGCCTCCGCCCGGGTCTTCGGAGCTTCCCGCCGGGCATTGCCGCGCTTTTCCGCCGCACGCACTTCGGCCACCAGCCAGTCCTGCATCATTCGGGGAAAGCGGTTCAGCATCGGCAGTTCCGACACTGCGGCGGTCTTGCCAGCATCGGCAGCCTGGAGCGCGGCAGCCCCGCTCCAGGCGGGCAGCAGGACTCCAAGAGCTCCCAGTCCGGAGGTTTGCAAAAAGGCGCGGCGGTCTGAAGCAGTGTCGTGGGGATTCATGATGGAGAACACGATACCCGGAGCACCCGGGGTATCTTTCCCCCGAAAGCGGGAAGTTCTCGGCAGCCCCCGATGCGGTTTCAGTCCGTGATCTTCACTGGTGTGCCGACAGGCGTGTTCTCAAAAAAGATCTTGGCCATGTGCGTGGGCAGGCGGATGCAGCCATGAGAGTCCGCATAGCCGGGCAGATAGCCTTCATGCATGCCCACGGCTCCGGTCACGCGCATGAAGTAGTGCATTTTGGCGCCATCGAAGGTGGTGCCGGGAGGGCGGGGATCCTTTCGGCAGTCGATCTGGGTCTGGATGATGTTTTTGTCCTTGTCGATGTAATCACCGTAGATGGAGGAAAAGTGGCGCTCATCCTTCTGCATGACCCGGAAGCTGCCCTTGGGCGTGGGAAACTCGTCGCTGCCCGTGCAGACAGGGGAGGCGCCGACGAGCGCCTCACCTTTGTAGTAGTAGGCCATCTGCTCGCTGATCACGATGTGGATGCGCGGCTTGCCGGAAACACCCTCCCCCTTCCAGAAGGAGCCATCCCCACGCCAGGGAGACTTGATCTTGTCCACCTGCGACTGGGCACGTTTCACGAGCCCCCAGGGTGCAAACTCCCAGCGCGGCGGTGCCACGGCGACATAGAAGCCTCCTCCCGGGCTCTGCCCGCTGTAGTAAGGCGTGGTGTTCACGCAGGCCGGGACCAGCAGAGATGCAAAGACGGCTAAGGCAGCGCGAAAACAGGCGGCAGGCGTGGGCATCATGCCCTCCTGATAAGCAGGAAGGGCTCCAGAAACAATCGCCGAATCGTCGGACATTTGCACCACACGCAGGCCGGGGCTACACAACACTTCCTTCCCTGGCTCTGCTGAACCTATTGGGCTGCAAGCCAGTGGCGCCCCGCCTCCCCCGATTGCAATGACGACCTTCAAACTGCTCTTTGTCTGCATGGGCAACATCTGCCGATCACCCGCTGCTGAAGGGGTGATGCGCCGGGTGGTGCTGGATGCAGGCCTGCATGACCGTGTCCACATCGACTCTGCAGGCACCGAGGACTGGCATCAGGGCAAGCGCGCCGATGCACGCATGATCCAGGCGGCAGCCCAGCGAGGCCTGGACCTCACCCACATCGCCCGCCAGGCCACCCGGCAGGATCTGGCGGAGTTCGACCTTGTGCTGATCATGGACGAACAGAACCGGCAGGGACTGCTGCGTGCGGACCCGCACCGGGAGCACCAGGCCAAGGTGCGTTTCTTCTGCGAATTCTGCACCCGGCACGAAGACCGTGAAGTTCCAGACCCCTACTATGGCGGAGCTGAAGGCTTCGAGCATGTGCTGAACCTGCTCGAAGACGGCTGCGAAGGCGTGCTGGCCCACATCCGAAGCCGTCTTGCCTAAGGAGACCGGCTCAACCTTTGCAGTGGCAAAGGCCGGATGCCCGGCTATGGACTCGGCCCCCTCGCCCCGAGGGCCTACCGTCATGCAAAACACGCCCGCCGCCCCTGAACCGACCGAATCCGAACTTCTGCAAGTCCGCCGCCACAAGCTGGAAGAGCTGCAGAAACGCGGTGTCGCAGCCTTCGGCGGCAAGTTTGAGGTGTCCCATGACCCCGGTGCCCTGAAAGCCAATTTCACCGAAGGTCTGGATGTCCGCGTCGCCGGCCGCGTGCTCTCCCGCCGTGTCATGGGCAAGGCCACCTTCTTTGACCTCGGGGACATCTCCGGCCGCATCCAATGCTACCTGAGCAAAAGCGACGTCGGCGACGAGGCCTACGCGCTCTTCAACGACCTCCTCGACATCGGCGACTTCGCTGGCGTGGCCGGCCAGACCTTTGTGACCAAGAAGGGTGAGCGTTCCATCCATGTGAAGGAGCTCACGCCGCTCTCGAAAGCCCTGCGTCCCCTGCCCGACAAGTGGCATGGCGTGACCGACCGCGAGATCAAATACCGCCAGCGCTATCTCGACCTGATTTCCAATGACCGCAGCCGCGAGGTCTTCGTGACCCGCAGCAAGATGGTCGCCGAGATCCGGCACTACCTGCACAACCGCGACTTCCTGGAAGTCGAAACGCCCATGATGCAGGACGTGCCTGGAGGAGCCGCTGCCCGTCCGTTTGAGACGCACTTCAATGCGCTCGATCAGAAGATGTACCTCCGCATCGCGCCAGAACTCTACCTGAAGCGGCTGCTTGTCGGCGGCTTCAACCGTGTGTTTGAGCTGAACCGCAACTTCCGCAACGAAGGCGTGAGCCGCCGCCACAACCCGGAGTTCACCATGCTGGAGGCCTACTGGGCCTATGCTGACTTCGAACAGATGGCCGACCTGGTCGAAGGGATGATCTGCCACCTCGCCGAGAAGTTCTGCGGGGGCTTGGTGATCGAGCACAAGGACGAAGAGGGCAACGTCACCAAGACCATTGACCTCACACGCCCATGGAAGCGTACACCTTATCGCGACTTGGTGAAGGCGGCTGCCGGCGAAGACTGGTTCACGCTGAGCAAAGCCGCCAAGGTCGAACGCGCCCAGAGCCTGGGGGTTCAGGAAATTCACATCAGCGAAGAACACTACGAACTCGACCAGAAGGTGTTCGAGAAGCTGGTGGAGGAAAAGAGCTTCAACCCGCTCTTCGTTACCCATTGCCCAAAGGAACTGGTGCCGCTGGCCAAGCAGAATCCTGCCGATGACAGCGTCGTGGACGTGTATGAACTCGTCATCAACGGCCAGGAGATCAGCCCTGGCTACTCCGAGCTGAATGATCCCATTGTCCAGCGTGAGCGACTGGAGCATCAGGCCGGTGAGGAGACCCAGAAGATCGATGAGGAGTTCCTGCTCGCCCTGGAACACGGCATGCCGCCTGCCGGTGGCATCGGCATCGGCATTGATCGTCTCATCATGATGCTCACCGGAGCCGAAAGCATCCGCGATGTGGTGCTTTTCCCCCAGTTGAAGCGCAAGGAAGCCTGACCCAGGCTTCCCAACTGCCCTTTTGGCCCACAGACAAAGGCCCAGCCCCAAGAGCTGGACCTTTGATGCTTCACAGGCCATCATCCTGACACATCATGCGCATTGCTGAAGTCTTCCACTCGATCCAGGGCGAAGGCATCCTTCTCGGAGTGCCTTCAATCTTCATCCGGACCTCCGGCTGCAACCTGCGCTGCGCGTGGTGTGACACACCCTATGCCTCCTGGTCGCCGGAAGGTGATGAACAGTCCGTGGAGGAACTTGTGGCCCTCGCAGAAGGCTTCCCCAGCCGCCACATCGTGCTGACGGGAGGCGAGCCCATGATTGCCAAAGGTGCTCGCGAACTGATCGCCTGCCTGCGGGAACGTGGGAAGCATGTCACCGTGGAAACGGCCGGCACCGTGGAGCCTGAGGGATGCATCGTGGACCTGGCTTCCCTGAGCCCGAAGCTGTCCAACTCTACTCCGGAGGCTGCCAAGGCCGGGGAGGCCTGGGTCAGACGCCATGAAGAGACCCGGCTGCAATCCGGAATCCTGCGGTCATGGGTCGAAACCGCCCTGGACTACCAGATCAAGTTCGTGATTTCCGGCCGGAAAGACCTGGATGAAGCCGAGCAAGTGGTGGCTTCCATGGGAATCCCAGTGCCGCCGGAAAAGGTCCTCCTCATGCCCGAAGGCACCTCGCTCGATGCGATGCGGTCTAGGTATCCGCTGCTGATCGAAGCCTGCAAAACCAAGGGCTACCGCTTCAGCCCACGCCTACATATCGAGTTGTTTGGCAACCAGCGCGGCACCTGAACCAAGCCCCAAAAAGAAGAAAGCCGGCACCTTTCGGCACCGGCTTTCTGGGTGAATGTTGGTTTCAGGATCAGGCTGCGGCCTTCTTGACGAGGGCGGCCTTGGCCTGCTCTGCGATGGCGGCGAAGGCGGCTTCGTCCTTCACGGCCAGATCGGCGAGCACCTTGCGGTCGATGGTGATGCCAGCGGCATTCAGACCTTCGATGAGGCGGCTGTAGGTGATGCCAAGCGGGCGGGCAGCGGCGTTGATGCGCTGCACCCACAGGTTGCGGAAGGTGCGCTTACGGACCTTGCGGTCACGGTAGGCATACGTCATCGCCTTGCGGACGGCGTCCTTGGCGTAACGGAAGTGCGTTTTGCGGAAACCCTGGAAGCCCTTCGCTTTGGCGAGGGTGCGTTTCCGGCGTTTGCGGCTGGCTGGGGCGTTTGTTGCTCTGGGCATTTGTCGTTGTCGGGATTCAGACTGTTTTTAAATTCGATGACCAGACTCGTCTGAACTTAGATCTGGCAGGAAAGCCGGATCAGTCGGGAACATCGTGGCCTCCATGGGGGAGGCCTGTGGGAAGGATCAATGCGAAAACGGAAGATTCGCGAGGATGGCCTTCTTATCCACTTCCGCCACAAGGGCGACCTTGCCGAGATTCCGCTTCCGTTTGCGATTCTTGTTCTGCAGGATGTGGCGCTTGCCTTGTTTACGGCGCAGCACCTTCCCGGTCGCAGTCACTTTGAATCGTTTGGCGACGGATTTTCTCGTTTTGGCTAGACCAGCGTTTTTGGACATAGGGGTCGCGAAGGTGGAGGCATTCCCTGCTTTGGCAAGGTGTTTTTCGGGATAGCTGAACCGCCACATCGGCCAGCCCAAGAAAGCAGCCACATTGCAATGCCACCGGTCTGTCTGGACGGATCGGTCATCCACTCTTTGAGTAGTTCCTGCGATGGCTTCGCCTTGCGCCCAAGGGCGGTCGTTAGGAGAAGTTGATGAAATTCAGGTTGTAGTTCTCCAGCACAGAACTGCTGAAATCCATTGTCGGGAAGAACCTCGGAAGATTGGGGAAAACCTGGGGAAGCTGGGCATCACTGACGCCAAACCATCGGGCGATCAATGAGGCCATCTGATCAACGCTCGTCGAGGGAATCCAGCGGCCACGGTTGCCGGTGCAGTCCATGCCACCATTGACGGTGAGATCAGGGAACTGACCATAAATGCGACGCCCACGCACGGCACCGCCGCAGACAAAGGCATGGCCACCCCAGGCATGGTCCGAACCACCGGTGGCATCACTCTTGTTGGGGGTGAAGGTACGGTTGAAGTCCGAAGCAGTGAACAGCATGACATTGTTCCACATGCCCAGCGCGACCATCGCATCTTTGAAGGCACGAACCGAACGGGAGACATTGTTCATCAAGTTGTAATGCCCCTGGTTCTGCGCGGTAGGATTCGGGATCTGCGAGGTGTGAGTGTCGAAACCTCCGACCTGGACGAAGAAAATCTGCCTGCGGTTGTTCAAGACCGTGCGGCCGGCAATCATCCGGGCCACCACACGCAGCTGGTTTGCCAGGTCAGTCATGCCGAACCCAGGCGGAAACCATTGGTTGAAGTAGGGGTCCAAGGTCGGATTGGGCGACGCTGACTGTGACAGGGCTGTGCCAACAAGACCTTCGGTGTCGCGGGCACTCTTCGGTGTGCCAGCATAAGCCTCGTCAAAGAGGCTTTCATGGCTGGCGGACATGATCTGTTCCAGGGCCCGGAACCTCCAGCCCGCCGAACTGTTGGTGTAATTGGTGCCCGCAAGAGGATCCACACCTGTTCCAAGAGGTGCCGCCGGGCTGTACTTACCAGCAGAGGGACTGGTGAGGTTGATGAAGTCCGGCCTCAGGGCCGTGTTCCGCAGGGCTGCCCCATACGAGGTGGAAGGGGAGCCGCCAGAGAAGCCTGTCAGGGCCGTGATGGACCCGGAGTTGCTCATGAAATAAGGCTGCTGCGTCACTCCAATCTGGAAGCTGTTCGCGCCTGCGATGGAGACAGAGACTCCGAGATCTCCCTCATTCAACCCAGCGACAATGTCCGCAACACGGCCGCCCCAGCCATTGGCGAAGGGACGATCCGGCAAGGAGGACTGCCACTGCACCTGCTGATCCGAGTGGGAGAAGAGCTGCGGCGGCTTGGTCGAGGCAGGCAGCGTGTTGAAATTCGCGCGCGTGATCTTCTGCGTGCCGACCAGGGTGCCGACGTTGGCGATGAAAGCCAGGTCACCATCTTCAAACATGGTCTTCAGAGGGTAGCAGCCTGGATGCACCGCCATGTTGTTGCCAGTATAGCCTGGCCTGCCTGCGGGGTCATACTGGCCCCCATTCTGCGGAGTCAGACGTGTGGTGACCTGGGCAGTGGAGTTGTTCGACGAACCATCCCAGTAGCCATTGTTGGCAGCCGGGCTGTAATCGAACTGGCTGTCAGGAATGGCGAGCACTCCACGCCCCGAGCCATATTCATTCCGTGCTGCCGACGAGCCTGCTGGAATGAGCATGTTGTTCGAGTCATTGCCTCCATTGAAGAAAAGGCAGACCAAAGCCTTGTAATCTCCTCCTGCACCCTGGGCTGCAGCCGCCCCAGTGAGCTTCAACTGGGCCAGTGTGTTGACGAGGCTAGTCAGCCCCATCGAGGCACAGCCCGTTTGAAGCATGAAATCTCGGCGGTTGGGCCTGGATCGGTCTTCAGTCTTTTTCAGGAAGATGTTCATAGCAGGTTTCGGGCAAGGTTTTCGAGTCTCCGAGGAGTCGCGGCTGATCAGTGGGAGACAAAGCTGGGAGTGCCAATCGTCATGAGGTAGCCACACCAGCGCACACGGTCACAGATCTCATTGTCCAACGTATTCCCGCCACGTGGATTCTGCGGGTTGAAGACGCTGGCTGCAGAATAGCGGGTGGTGGAAGGGCTGTTGTCCCCCCCGGCATGACGGTAGATCGCATCCATGATGGCCTGCCTCGGATTGAAGGCTGGCAGCGGATTCGGCAGAGGCTTGTTGGGCTCAACCAGGACAGGATTCCGAGCCTTGAGGCTGCCGTTCATGAACCAGAGGTCCATCTGGTCCACAACCGCCTTGCTGGCGGCCCAGTGAGCGTTCTGGACAAACGCGGCCGACGGGCTTGCTGGAACAGCGGCGGGCGCATAAGCCGCAGCCAGCGTGCCGTAAAAGACTTCACGATACTTCAGAATGCTTTCCGTGTAGTCGATGACGATGTTGTCGCGCTCATTGCTTCCGCCGAAGTCATTGTTGAAGTAGCCGACAGCCTTGCCGTGCTGAGGAACGGGGATGAAGTAGGTCGGCGGATGCAGCGTGATCGTGACACTGGTCCCTGGGGCCGGGGCGGTGTTCAGTTTCACCACAAAGGCATCCGTGGCTCCGCCCTCAACCAAGGTCGTTGCAGACGCATCGGCACCAGCGTGAGTCACATTCAATCCGGGGCTGTCGCTGTCCCAGATGGTGGCGATGACAGAAGGCGCACTGACACCCTGAAATGCAGGATCAGCACTGCTGACGGTGTGAGCCAGGATGCCTGTATGGCTGATGGTCTCGACGGCTTCATCATCGACGGCTGAGATCACGATGGTCTGCGGCTGGTTCCAGTTGGCAGGGGTGAAAGTGACGCTCGATGTGGCGCTGCTGACCTGCGCATCCGGTACAAGGCTGACGGTCACATCCGCCAAGGGTTCACGACTCAGCGCCAACGAATAAGTGTCGGTTGCACCACCCTCGCGAAGAACCGTCGCGCCATCACTAGGAGTCACGATGACACGTGCACCGTCATTGTCATAAATGCTGGAGGTCACCGGAGCCACTTGAGCCCCGTTGAAACTGTTGTCCGCACTGCTCACGGTGGCAGTGATCTGACCCCAGTGCAGGATGGACTCCATGACGGCATCATCCACCGCCCTTACAGTCACCGTTTGAGCTACGTTGAAGGTTCCTGCTCCAGATGCTCCGGGAACGAAGGTCAGCACTGAAGGCGTGACCGCAAGCTGGGCATCTGCGATGAAGGTGATCGTCACAGGAGCTGTCGGCTGCTGATCCAGAACAACGGTGAAAGTGTCACTGTTCGAGGAGATGCCGTTGACCGTGGCTCCGCTCTCCGTGACCCCCGTAGAACTGCTGCTCTCCGTAATGCGCACCTTGTTGCCAGCGACGGTCGTATCGTTGTCTGTAATGATGCTCATGACCGGCGGAATAACGAAGCTGCGGTATTCGAGCGCACTTTCTGCCGTCACCGTGTGGGTGATGGGGGCAAGATGACGGTTTTCAGCCAGCGTGTCATTCACCGGCAGCACGCTGACGGTTTGCGCCACAGACCAGTTCGACGGCGTGAAATTCAAGGTCACCGATGCAGCATGTCCGCTGGTGGTCTTGCTGACCACATTCTGTGTTCCCCCGCTGACAACGATGTCCACATTCGAGGTCGGCTGCTTGGTCAGGGTGACGGTGTAGCTGTCCGCCGTGGCACTGCCTTCCGTGACAGAAGTCGTCCCGCCTCCTTCCACGATGGACACACCCGGGCTGTCGTTATCAGTCACATAGGCGACCACCGGCGGAGCGAAAGCCCCGTTGTAATAGGCGTCCGTGCTGGTGATGCTGAAATTGATCAGGCCTTCGTGAACTGCGGCCTCCAGATCCAAGTCATCATTGGCAGTGACGGTCACCGTCTGAGCGATGCTGTAGGCCCCGACACCACTGGTGGCACTGGTGAAGTTAAGCACCGAAGGGCTGACTGAAACCTGCGAGGAACTCAAAGCCACGGAGACGGATGTGCCCGAAGCTGGAGCGCGTGGAAGAACGACGGTAAAAGTGTCCTGAGCATTGGGGGTGCCTCCGGTGCCAGCGGTTCCCCCTTCCCTCACCGTGGTGAAAATACCTGTCTGCGCGATGGTGAGCGCAGGGTCATTGTCGAGAATGGTGACGGTCACCACCGGGGTCGAAGTCCGGTTGTAGGCAGGATCTGTGCTGCTGACGGTATGGGTGATGTTGGTGACGGCCGTCGTTTCTGCCGTGCCATCTGCAGCCGTGCCTATGGTGATCGTCTGAGCGGTGTTCCAATTCGTTTCATCAAAGACAAAAGGGCCTGCTGGAGTGACGGTGATGCCGCTAAAACCACTGAGGGCGACAGAAACGGTCGTTCCAGCGGCAGGAGGGCGACTCAGGGAAAGGGTGTAGGTATCAACCGTGCCATCCTCATTGACCACCGTGGCACCATCAGACTGGGTGACCACCACTCGCGTGTCGTCATTGTCAATGATAGTGACGGGGAGGTTGGTTCCTCCTGTGCTGCCGTTGTAGTTGGTTCCCAGGCTCTGCGACTGCACGGCGACTCCCCCTGTGTGGAGCCCCTCGTCCACGTGATCATTCAAGGCGGTCACCACAACCGTCTGATCCACATTCCACAGCTTGTCTGGAGACCCTGTTGGTTTGAAAGTCAGGACCGAGGGCTCAAAGCGCAGCTGGCCGGAACCGAGCATGACGCTGACCTCGGCATTGGGATTTGACCGCAGGCGCACGGTGATGGTGTCGGTCACACTGCCATCTTCGTTGACACGTGTCTCCCCGCCGGTGTGCGCCACGATGATGCTGTTGTCATCATCGGTGATCGGCACCGTAAGGGACTGCACAGGCATGGTCAGCGGATATTCCGGAGAAGCCGTGGTGATGGTGTGCGTGATGCTGCCGTTGTGGTAGTTCTCGCTGGTGGTGTCGTTGTTGCCGCGCACCACCACTGTCTGAGGAGTGCTCCAGTTGGCCGCCGTAAAAGTGCGGGTTGTTGTTGCCGTCGTGAAGGACGTCCCCGTCGAAGTGGTGTTCACTCCCAGCTGTCCATTGGCGTTGATGGTCACCACAACATTGGAAGTCGGAGCCTTCGTCAGGACAATCGAGTAGGAATCCATGCCGGCAGAGAGAGGACTGACCGCCGTGGAGGATGTCTCGGTCACGCTGGTTGAGCCGGAGCTCTCGACAATCATGACTCCATAGCCTTCACCTGCATTGTCACGCACTCCGACTGTCAGGGGCGGCGTTACCAGTCCGTTGAAACTGGCTCCGAGGCTCGTCGTGGCAAAGGTGATGCTGTCGTTTCCAGAAGCGCCATCCTCAACATCCGAATCATCAACAGCCGTCACCGTCACAACCTGGGGCTGGTTCCAGTTTGCAGCATCAAAAGTCAGCACGGCGGGAGAAAGCGTCACCTCTCCGCTGGCAGAAGCCAGGGTCACTTCGACCGTCGTTCCCGCCACGGGAGGCATGGAAAGCATGACCGTGAAGGTGTCCGTGACCTGCGTGGAAGCATTTCCCTCCCGCACCCAGGTGCCGCCTGAAGTCTGTGTGATTACAAGCTGTTCGTTACGCACCTCGTTCTCGATCAATGAGATCGGCAGAGGAGGCACCGTCAGACCGGAGTAGCCAGTGGCAGATCCGCTGGTGCTGAAGCGCACCGACGTGCCAGCCATCTGGCTGAACTGCAGGTTGTTGATGGCCTGCATGGTCACCGTCACACCCGTGTTCCAGTTGGTTTCATTCAAGGTGATGGTGGCAGGGAAGCTCAGATAGCTGCTGCCGCCATTGATGGAGAAGCGGGCCGCGGGGGTGGCCGAGCTGTTGTTCAGAATAAAATTGGCCACCCCGACTCCCGGCGTGCTGCTCATGCCAGCCAGGGTCATCCAGGTGTAGCCATAAAGATGGTTGATCTTGGCCACTTCTCCAGCCTCGGTCGCGATTTGCAGCTCAGGCGCAAAGAGTCCTGCCTGGGACATCTTGCCCGGCACCTGGAAGTCCGGATAGAACCAGTTGAAAACGGTGGGGGCATCCTGAGGGGACTGCCCCAGGCTGTTGCGCAGGCTGTCGAGGCGGAAGCGGAAGGGGCCGGCAGGCCATGATGCCGGCTTTGAAGGTGGGTTGACGTTGGAGTTATCGAACTTGTCCACTTCCGAGGCAGGGTAGCCCGAGGCCATCGGCCCATCGGTATCGCTGAAAGGCGGCTGCATGTCGCGCAGGACGTTCACCGAAGCTCCTGAATAGGCGCGGAACTGCCGCAGGATGCTGGCGAAGTGCACCAGCGGCTCCTTCACCTTCCCGTGAGAAATGCTGGAATCCGCGAGCTGGAGGCTGCGCGCCTCATAGTCCAGCAGGATGGCTTTCAGCACCTGGCCGAGGTTGCCATTCGTGCTGCGGTAAACCTGCTGGACGCGATAAATGTAGCCCGCACTGGGGTTCGATGTGACCAGCCGCTGGATGAGCCAGCGGGAGATGTTGACCGGCGTGTTGGTATGTCCCGGGCTGCCAGGAGTACCGTTGCCATAGGTGGCCGCAGCCGCATCTCCAGCCAGCATGTCGTGAGCCGCCTTGACCTCCGCGTAGGCCATGTCATGCACTGCCGCATCAGAGGCTGGCGTCGGGGATGCTCCCGTAGTGACGGTCTGAGCCGGGAGGGTGATTCCAGCATGCTTGCCGTTCAGCAGGCTCTTGGCTCCAAAGTCATGGTAAATCAGGGAGTTGGAATTGATGCGGCCGATGACCTTCATCGGATGCAGCCAGGGGGCCTGGAAGTAGAGGTGGCCGTTGTCACGACCAAACCAGGTGTTGTTCGCCGTGCCGTTGATGTAAACCGTGGGCGACACACGCTGTGTGGAGTTGGTCAACGTACCATTGCCGCCGTTCACCTGCACGGTGGCATTCCCATGCCTGGCTCCGTGGGAGAAGCCCGTAAAGACACGGGCAAGCTCGGAGATGTCGTTGTTGTCATAGGTGGGGATCGGGAGCCCCTCGCTGCTGAGCTTCAACGAACCATCCGGGTGCCTCAAGATCAGGCCGATCGAGAAGAGCTGCATGATTTCACGGGCATAGTTCTCATCCGGGCTGATGACGAGCCCAGGGCTGGCCTCGTAAGCGGCCCGGTTGGCCATGCTGGTGAGGTAAATGCCCATCATCGGATTCAGGGTCACGTTCTCCAGCAGCGTGCGGTATTTGCCAAAGGCTCCGGCCGCCAGCATGTCCCAGTAATTCGCCAGGCCGTAGCCGTATGTCAGCAGCGTGAAATCACGCTCGGACACCACGCAGATCTGATGCAGCGCATGCGCCATCCGCTGGCGGACCTGGTCCTTGCTTTGCAGAATCTTGGTCCACCATTCGCGGCGGCGGTTGGGGGCGTCACGAGGGTAGTTGTCGCCCGGGGCATTCGTGTTCAGGCTAGTGTTGGCCATGGGCATGCCATTCACAAAACTGACACCATAGGTGCCGCTGATGATCTGCGGATCGCTGTTGTAGGTGATGGGTTTGTTGCCTCGCAGCATGAATTCTTCGGTGTCTGCAGCCATCAGCAGCTGGCGGAAGCTCACCGTCGGGGTCTGTGCTGGATCCATCTGCTTGTCCAGCCAGGCGCTCAGGCCGTCGAGGTAGGTCCCTCCAGAGGCGATGGCCGCGTCGCACATGGCACGGATCTCGTTGTAGAGCGCTGTGGTGCCCCCAAACGTGCACTGGCTCATAAAACGCCAGATTTCGCGCTCAAGCGCATCCCCGGTCGGAGCCGCCCACAGCGCATCGCCAAGCGCTGGAGCCTGAAGGTCGGGCCTGCCAGCATCGAACTGTTCCGTTCCAGTTGCCCGGTTGAACTTCCCGAAGATCTCACGGTCAGGATATTCGGCAGAGGAAACGACGCAGTAAAGATCCCCATTCTTCAGCGCATCGAGAAAGGCCTGATCGGAAGACAGAAATCCGGGCTTGTAGGCAATGCTGTAGGAGAAACCAGAAACCTGGCCGTTCGGCAGGGCTGGAGCCAGATCGTTGTTCAGGCCGTAGCGAATGTAGGCCGTGTTCTGCTCGGAGGAGAGGTTGCTGAAGAAGACGGAGATCGAAGCTTCCGTGTTGTCCCCGTTCACCAGGGCGGTGGCATAGCCGCTGGCCGTCGTGGCCGCACCTTCCTCACGACCCAGATAGGCGATGTAAAGCGTCCGGTTCGAGGCGACTTCGGGATCTGCATCTTTCAGCGTCACTGTGGCCTCGGGAACAGCAATGCCTTCTGGAGCTCCGGGAAGGGCCACCATCACTTTGAGAGATTCGGGCACCTCTTCCTGGTCGTCGGCCACGGCCGCCACACGGGCAACGGTGTAGGGAGTGGAGGTTCTTTCGTTGGCAGGAAGCGTGACCGTTTCCGTCACCTCACCTGCCATGTTCTTGAAAATGAAATCGCCAGCACTGGCACTGGATTTCCCCGCGCCTGGTGCCACGGGAAGGCCGGAGAGGGAGATCGTCAGCGGCATGGTGCCGTAGGACCGCTGCAGCTGAATCGTAGCGTGGGTGCCTTCCTTTTCAAAAGCTTCGGCCACACCCGCCGTCGCCTTCAATGAGAGAAGCGACTTGAGCGTTTCAAGATCGCCGGCCACGCCTCCTGAAGCGTTGGGAGCGATGTCCGTTCCGACCTTGGCCTCTGCCCAGTCTGAAACTCCATCACCATCCGAATCCCGGTCCTTGGTTTCGATCCGGTAGAACTTACGGACCGCCGCTGACGGCTTGGCAAAGACGATGCTGTCAGCACCATCCGCAGCAGCAACCTTCATGGCACCAGTCTTGGGGGTCCATTGGCTGCCGGGTTCACCTGGCAGAGGACCACCTGGAGAGTCAGATTCCCAGATCTGGTATTCCTTACCTTTCCTGGCTTCGAAGTTCATGATGATGTTGGCTCCGCCAATCACCATGTCCCCGATCATCAGGCAGTCCTTTGCATTGCGCGGATCGCTGCCTGCGATGCATTCGATCTGGTTTGTGCAGCCATCAAAGTCTTCATCGCCGCCCAGGGAAAGCCCCCAGCCGTTGTAAAGGGCCTGCCAGAGGTCATCCAGACCATCGGCTGGGCCGATGCCTGGACCGGCGGAATATTCATCAATGATGTCAACCGCACGCAAAGGTGCTGGCGACATGATCAGGCAGAGGGCGAAGATCACTGACAGCAGTGACAGCAGACTACGAAGCATGGCTGTAGAAAGGTTGGGAGGGGGGCGCAAAAATCGGCTGAGGATAGCCAATTTTCATCATACGCGTCAATATTGGAACTCGTTCACATCCAAGTTATTGAGCCTTCCCGGAATCTGGAGGGGGAGTGACCCCCAAACCTTCTGGGCTTGGATTGAGAACAACATCATCGGATGTGAATAACTGCTTGTCCGGCCCTGCACTCCGGATCTCCGTCGAGTTCGCTGAATTGGAGTGGAACCAGAGCGGTTCCCCCCAGCGGTCCACGATCTGGCCGTTCCTGATTGAACGATGATTCTGCGGAAAAACCCGCCCTTTTTGCCCAGGATACTGGGTGCCCGTGATCGCAGCCGTTATATCGGCATTGTCACCCGCAGGCACTCCGCCCATGCCACGAGCATAAGTGTCCAAAAAGGAGGCAACGATCTCCAGATCACGCAGGGCCGGCTGATCCTCGGCATGCAAGCTGTCCGCCAGGCCCTGCAAGTGAGGGTCCACCCCCCCGGAACTCATGCGAGCTCCCGACGGGCTGGGGAGGGACTGAACGGGCTGCGCCGGCTCCGTTCGAGCAGGGGGGGCACCTTGCGTGCGGCTGACAATTGCCTTCTGAACCGACGGCGAAGTCAAAAGATAGAACATCCATGCCGTCAAAACAGCGAGGAGGATCAGCAACAAAGCTAGAACATAGGGGCCTGGGCGCTTGGGCAAATTCATCGGAGCAGTGTTAGAAAGAAACGAAACCCTTTCCAAACTCTACGAGTTGCGATGCCTGCCGTGATTTTTTCATTGCGGCTCCTAGCTGGCAGCCCAAAAGCCGGACGGCCTTCAAAACTCAGGCAAAGTTCAGGAAGTCCAAGTTTTTTGCCGTCAGCACGCCTGAGCTCAGATCGGCCTGGAACCGGGTGAAGTTGGGCAGCACCGTCTGAATTTGAGCATCCGAACAGCCAAACCACTTGGAGATGCTGGCAAAAACCTGATCTGTCGCCGTGGTGGGGATCCAGCGCCCCCGGTTGCCGGTGACGTCCATGCCGCCGTTGACGGTGAGGTTCGGGAACTGGCCGCAGATCTTCCCCCCTTTGACGCTGCCCCCGGCGACGAACATGTGGCCGCCCCAGGCGTGGTCAGAGCCGGCGCTGTTGTCACTTTTGTTGGGGGTGAGAGTGCGGTTGAAGTCAGAGGCGCTGAAGAGGAGCACGTTGTTCCACATGCCGATCTGGACCATGGCGTCCTTGAAGGCGCGGATGGCGCGGCTCATCTGATTGACGAGGCCGTAGTGCCCGGCCGTGGTCTGGCCGGGGATCTGGGTTGTGTGGGTGTCCCAGCCGCCGAGTTGGACAAAGAAGATCTGGCGCGTGTTGCTCAGGGCGCTGCGGCCGGCAATCAGCCGTGCAACGACCTTCATCTGGTCGCCGATGTTCGGGATGCGCGGGTTGAAAAGGCCGTTGGGGAACCAGTTGTCCCAGTGGTTCCCAAGAGTGGGGTAGCTGCCGTCCGCCTGGGCCAGGGCGTTGCCCACAAGACCTTCGGTGATGCGGGCGCTTTCTGGCGCGACGTTGTAGCCGGAGTCAAACAAGCTGGCATGCTGCATGGCCATGATCTGCTCGATGGCACGCAGCCTCCATCCTGCGGCGTTGTGCTGGTAATTCGTCCCGGAGAGCGGGTCGCCCCCAGATCGCAGGGCGGCCATGGGATTGTACTTTCCAGAAGGCGGCGAAGCCGGATCGGTGTACACAGGCTGGAGCGTAGTGTTACGCAGGGCATTGCCGTAGCTGTGAGCGGTGCTGTTGAAGCCTGTCAGGGCGGAAACCGAGCCAGAGCTGTTCATGAAGTAGGCGGGCTGGTCATAGGCCACCTGAAAGCTGTTCACTCCGGCGATGGAGACAGACATGGAAAGGTCCCCGGCATTCAGCCCCTGGAGGATGTCGGCAATCTTGCCGCCCCAGCCTCGCGAAAAGGGCTGGTCCGGCAGGGAGGACTGCCACTGCACTTGCTGGTCAGAATGGGAAAAGAGCTGCGGCGGCTTGGCCGCGGCAGGCAGGGTGTTGAAATTCGCCCGAGTGACCTGCTGAGTTCCCACCAGGGTGCCGACGTTGGCAATGAAGCTGAGATCCCCAGCCTCAAACATGGTCTTCAGCGGATACGCACCGGGATGCAGGGCCATGTTGTTGGCGGTGTAGCCGGTGCTGGGATCGTAAGCCCCACCGTTGCTGGGAGTGATGCGTGAAGTGACGGCGGCGGTGCTGTTGCCGGAGCCGTCCCAGTAGCCATTGGTCGAGCTCGCGGGGGTAAAGTCGAAGCTGGCATCCGGTATGGCCAGCACCGTGGCCCCGCGCCCTGATTCATAAGCGGTGCGGGCCGGGCTGGATCCAGCAGGTATGAGCAAGTTGTTGGAGTCGTTCCCCCCGTTGAGGAAAAAGCAGACCAGCGCCTTGTAGTCGCCGGCCCCCTGGGCGGCGGCGGAGCCGATCAGCTTGAGCTGCGCCAGACTGTTCACGACCGAGGTCAGGCCGAGCGAGGCGGCGCTGGTCTGCAGCAGGAAGTCACGGCGGTTCGGCTTCGAGCGGTCTTCAGTGCGGCGGGTGAAAATGTTCATGGAGGTTCCTTGCTGGGGATTTTTGAGTTCAGGGCGCAGGCAGGCGGATCAGTGCTGCACGAAGCCGGGCATGACGGTGGAATTTAGGTAGGCGACCCAGCGGCAGCGGTCACGAATCTCGTTGGCAAAGGTGGTGTTGGGCGGGTTTTTGGGATCGAACACGAGCTCGGGCTCATATCGCGTGGTACCGAGGCTGTTCGCACCGCCGTTGATCTGATAAAGGCACTCCACCAGCACCTGCCGGGGGTTGGGCGCTGGCAGCGGCACAGGAAGGGGCTGGTTCGGCTCGATGAGCACGGGGTTTCTGGCCTTCAGACTGCCGCCGCACCACCAGAGGTCCGTCCGGTCCACGATGGCCTTTGTGGCGGCCCAGTGGGCGTTCTGAAGGTTCACATCACTGGGCACGGCGGGGATGGCTCCTGTGCCATACACGCCCTCCAGGTGATCATAGAAGGTATTACGGTAAAGCAGGATCAGCTCCGTGTAGTCCATGACGATGCGGTCGCGCTGCTGGTTTGAGCCGCCGAGGTCGCTGGTGTAGTAACCGACCTGTTTCGCATAGGCGGGGGGAGGGATGATGTAAACTGGCGGGCTGAAGGTGACGGTGACGTTCGCCGACGGCGCCTGGGAAAGCTGGATGGTGAAGCTGTCATTGGCCCCAGACTCGACCACGGCAGTGCTGCCGCCGCTTTCGGTGAGCACAACCTGTGGGCCGTCATTGTCCGTGATGCTGGCGGTAAGCCGGGGCACGGCCAGGCCGCTGAAGGCAAGGTCGGCACTGGTCGCATTAGAGTGGATGATGGTGCTGGTGTGATTGCCCTCGGTGGTGCCATCATTCACCGCAGAGATGGTGATCGTCTGGGGCACATTCCAGTTGCTGCTGTTGAAGGTCACGCTGGGCGATGAAACCGTGCTCTGAGCATCTGGCGTGATGCCCACAGTGACGTCGGCTGTCGGAGCCTGGCTGAGCACGATGTCATAGGTGTCAGCCGTGCCGGATTCTGTCACCAATGTGGATCCTCCGGAAGGGAGGATCCGCACGGCGGGGAACTCGTTGTCGGTAATGGTGACATGCGTGTTCGCCACGGGTGCGTTGTTGTAGTTTGGGTCGGCACTGGCGGCGGTGTGGGTAATGAGGCCGGTGTGGGGGATCGCCTCCACCGCAGCATCATCAATGGCACGCACAGTGACTGTCTGGTGCGTCATCCAGTTTGCCGGAGTGAAGGTCAGGGAAGCGTTTCCGGCGTAGGTCAGGACACCCCCCACCGGAGCTGGCGGGGCGATTTCGAGCTGGGAATTCGCGGTCGCAGTGATCGTAACATCTGCGGCAGGAGCCCGGTTCAGGGCTACGGTGTAGGTGCTGGTGTTGCCGTTTTCATGAACGGCAGGATTGCCGACGACGAGCACGCGCAGGTTGTCCGTGGAGAGCTGGCTGACGGCGACCTGATGAATGCTCTGGGCATTGAAGTTGGTGTCCGAGCTCGCAGACGTATGGCTGATGGTCACGGTGCGGGCGCGCTCAGCATCCAGGCTGTTGTTCACACCGGAGAGGGTGAAGCTCTGCGGGGTGCTCCAGTTGCTGGTGGTGAAGGTCAGCGTGGCCGGACTGATGGCGAGACCAGCCGCAGCAAAACCTCCTGCGACACTCGGCGTGATGGTCACATCTGCCGTCGGAGCACTGCGTAGCACGAGGCTGTAAGTGTCGCCCTTCGATCCATCCTCATGCACACGGGTCTCCAGGCCCGTGTAGCCGACGATGATGCGGTTGTCATCATCCGTGATGTTGTTCACGACCGTCTGGAGGCTCATGGTGGTGGCTGCATAGCCCGTGGTGTCCGTGGTCAGCCCGGCATTGATGGCGTGGGTGATGTTCACCTGGTGACTGCCCTCCACGGTGGAATCGTTGACAGCAATGACGGTAACCACCTGCGGCACATTCCAGTTCGCAGCATTGAAGGTGAAGCTTTTTGCGCCAGTGACGGCGTCATTGAGCGTGGTGCCGGTGGCCGGCGTGGCGGTGACAACCACGTTCCCGTTCGGCGGCGTCGTCAGGACAATGCTGTAAGTGTCCGTGGCACCCCCTTCCGTGGTGTTCGTGACACCACCGCTCTGGGAGATGCTTACGGCGGGAGAGTCGTTGTCGAGAATGTTCACCGCATGCGTGGGGTTGATGCCGAAGTAGGCAGGGTCACCGAAGCTGCGGAACTGGATGTTCTGGCTCTGGGCGGTGCCAGCGGCGGTGTCATTGACCGGATCATCAATGGCGCTGATCACGAGCGTCTGCGGCACGTTCCAGTTGCCTGCATCAAAGTAGAACACGCTCTGGCTGAAGCCCATCTGCGCATTCGCATCCAACGTCACCGTCACCGGCAGCACCGGCGGGCTCGCGAGGTAGATGTCCACACTGTCCGTCTCGGCGCTGCCCTCGGTGACCCAGGTGTTGCCACCGGTGGGCTGGGCGTCATTGCTGCGGATGGAGCCTCCGCTGGGAACGAGGATGAGGTTTTCGTTCCGGCG
>CALDGV010000647.1 GCA_937941745.1 uncultured Prosthecobacter sp.
CAAGGTCATCTACATCAGCCCGGCCTATGAGACCATCTGGCAGCGCACCTGCACCAGCCTGTGTGCCGCACCGCACCACTGGCTGGCGGCGATCCATCCCGACGACCGCCTGCGAGTCATGGCAGCAGAAGCCCGTCAGGCCCGTGGGGACTACGATGAGACCTATCGCATCCTGCGCCCTGATGGCAGTGTCCGTTGGATTCATGATCGCGCCTTTCCAGTGCGCGATTCGCAGGGCCTAGTTCTGCGAATCGTCGGCACCGCGATGGACATCACGGAAAGCAAAAATCTTGAGGCTCAGTATCTCCGGGTCCAGCGCATGGAGAGCATCGGCACGCTGGCAGGCGGCATCGCCCACGATCTCAACAACGTGCTGGCCCCCATCATGATGTCCATCGAGCTGCTCAAACGGCAGGAGCAGAACCCGCTCCGCCTGAGCATTCTCACCACCATCGAAGGCAGCGCCCGTCGTGGCGCGGAGATGGTCCGCCAAGTGCTCTCCTTCGCGCGTGGCGTGGAGGGGCGGCAGTTGCGCTTGCAGGTCGGTCATTTGCTCAGGGAGGTCGAAAAAATCGTCCAAGACACCTTCGCCAAAAACATTCTGGTGCGCTGTGACGTGCCATCGGATCTGTGGGTGGTGCAGGGTGATCCGACACAGCTCCACCAGGTGCTCCTCAATCTCTGCGTCAACGCCCGCGAAGCCATGCCCGGCGGCGGCATGCTGACACTCGCCGCCAGCAATCTCATTCTCGACGAGCACTACGCCGGGATGAACATTGAGGCCAGTCCCGGCCCGCATGTGCGCATCGTGGTGGAGGACAGCGGCGAAGGCATGCCGCCAGGGGTCATCGAGCGCATTTTCGAGCCCTTTTTCACCACCAAGGAGCTTGGCAAAGGCACCGGTCTGGGTCTGTCCACCACCACCGCCATCATCAAGAGCCACGGCGGCTTTGTGCGGGTGGAGAGCAAGGTGGGGGCGGGCACACAATTCCAAGTTTATCTCCCGGCGCAGACAGAATGCGACGTGGAAGGTGCCACAGAAGCACCAGCACCAGAGCCACCGTCATGCGGCAACGGCGAGCTCATCCTGGTGGTCGATGACGAGGATGCTGTACGCCAGCTCACCCAGCACACCTTGGAATCCTTTGGCTACCGTGTCGTGCTGGCCGCCGATGGTGTCGAGGCCGTCTCGATTTATGCCGCCCGCAAGGAGGAGATCGCGGTGGTGCTCACCGACATGATGATGCCGGTGATGGATGGGCCGAGGACGATTCAGGTGCTGCTGCGGATCAATCCACAGGCGCGCATCATTGCCGCCAGCGGCCTCCATGCCGATGCAGCCAGCATGGGAGTCAGGCAGTTCATACCCAAGCCCTACACGGCGGAAACACTGCTCAAAACCCTGCATCAGGTGCTCCAGTCCTGACGCGCCGGTTCATTCCGGCTTACGCCATGACCTCCAGCAGCGCTTTTTGAATGCCGTTCCTCCCTGACTTCGGAAACGGCCTCGGCATCGGTTGCGCGGCTCCGTTTGCATCCACCGTGCGGCAGCGCAACTCGTAGCTGCCAGGGGCGATTTTGAGCGGTTTCGCCGTCCAGCGACAAAGCGTGTGCCGCAGCGGCCATTCGCGCGGCTTTCTCGTCACGGGATCAAACTGCGCAGGATGCAGCGGCGCGCCTTTGAAGCCAGCGATGCCGCTTCCATCGAACGGAACGATCTGCGCGTCCTGCCACGGCGCTTTCGTGAAGTGCGGATCGTTCGCTGGAAGGAGTTGGTTCACATCACGCAGCCAGTATTGCACCTTCTTGAGGCCGGAGATGCCGACTTGAGCGTTGCCGTGAATCGTCAGCGGCTCACCCGCCTTGATCTGAGACGGCAGGTCGCCGAATCGCGCGAAGGTCTTGAGCCAGGAGTTGATGTCGTTGTTGCCGTTCGCGTAGG
>CALDGV010000648.1 GCA_937941745.1 uncultured Prosthecobacter sp.
TCGGACTCTCCAGAAGCAGCCGCAGTCGAGCTGATGCGATTCTTCAAGGACGGGGAAATCTTCAGCTACTGATTCAAGTTCCGCGGAAGGAATCTTCCCGTGATCAGAATTCTGCATTGCTACCCGGCACTTCTGCCGGGTAGTTTGTTTTTTGATGAAAACTCCTTTTCTGATTCTTCTCGCAACCGTCTTCGTGACCTTGTCATCTCCGCTCATGGCCGCTGGCGAAGCCGAGTGGCAGAAAGTTCAGGAGGCCATGAGCCATCTGCGTGAGCCCAAGGAGAGGCCGAAGTCGCGTGAGGAGGCCATGACGATGATCAAATCCGGACTGCAGAGCTTCGATGAAGCACGTGCTGCTGCTCTGAAGGCCGCACCTGACCATCCTCTGCGCTGGGATGCCGCCGTTTTTGACTTCACCGCACGCCGCATCCGTGATGCCGTCGGGGTTCCAGCCACACTGCCCCCGGTGGTGATGGCGGATGTCCTCCAGGCGGCGGATGCCAAACCTGAAGTGAAAGGGCAGGCCAGTGTCATCGACCTCATGGAGACCTCTCGTGAAGCAGAAGGCCCTGGGGGCGACATGAAGGGATGGCTCGTCCGGGCGGAGAAGCATCTGAAGGACTATCCTGCGGAAAAAATGAACTCGATGATCGAGCGGAAGATTCAGACCTTGAAAGCTTCCGCCGATCTCAAGAGCAAGCCGCTGGAGCTCAAGTTCACCGCCGTGGATGGCCGTGAGGTGGACCTTGCCAAGATGCAGGGCAAAGTGGTGCTCATTGATTTCTGGGCCACCTGGTGCGGGCCCTGTGTGGCTGAGCTGCCGAATGTGCTGAAGGCCTACAAGGAGCTGCATCCCAAGGGATTTGAGATCGTGGGCATCTCCCTCGACTCCGACAAGGAGAAGCTCGAGTCCTTTGTGAAGGAGCGCGGCATGGAATGGCCGCAATTCTTCGACGGACAGGGCTGGAAGAACGAGATTGCCTCCCGCTACGGCATCAATTCCATCCCCGCCATGTGGCTGGTGAACAAGAAGGGCATGGTCGTGGATACGGCTGCGCGAGGCGGCCTCGAGGAAAAGGTGGCCAAATTGCTCGCGGAGTAACGCTGCTCAAAGAGGGTAGGGGCTGATCTCGAACTTCTCGGCGTTCTTGCTTTCGAAGTAGCCAAGGCTGACCTTGTCGCTGAACAGGGCGACCCAGTTGCCGAAAGCATCGAGCGCCAGGGTGGTGTCGTAGCTGGCGGCGAGATTGGGCTTGGGCTTCGTGGTCTGTCCACGCGCGGGCTTGGGCACATCCTCAGGGTTCTTCTCCCGCAGCCAGCGGACGAGGGTCCAAGGGGCATATTCCAGACGCACTTCGGCGCTGTACTCCGTTTCAAGGCGGTATTTCAGCACGTCGAACTGCAGGGGACCGACGGCGCCAAGCAGTGGCACGCGCACAAAGGCATCTGGCAGCTCGAAGGGCTGGGCCACGCCTTCCTTCAGGAGCTGGTCGAGACCATCCCGGAAGCGTTTGAACTTGGAGGTGTTCTCGTTGTGCAGGTAGGCGAAGCATTCCGGGGCAAAGCGGGGCATCTCGTCATACTTGATCGTCGGATCTTCGGAAAGCGTGTCGCCGATCTGGAAGCCGTAATTGCCGACCAGGCCCACCACATCGCCGGCCCAGGCTTCATTCACAGTCTCGCGCTCCTGGGCAAAGAGCCTTTGGGAGTTGCCGAGGCGCAGCTTGGCTCCGGTGCGGGTATTGGTGGCGGTCATGTCGCGCTGAAAGCAGCCGCTGACGATGCGGATGAAGGCCACGTGGTCTCGATGACGAGGGTTCATGTTCGCCTGAATCTTGAAGACAAAGCCGGAGAAAGCTTCGTCGGAGGGCTCAATGATGCGGTCTCCCACGAGCCGCGGCGCCGGAGGCGGCGCCATGGAGAGGAATCCGTCGAGCATGAGCTGAACCCCAAAGTTGTTCATGGCGCTGCCGTAGAAGACGGGCGTAATTTCACCCCGCCGCACTTTTTCCAGGGAGTAGTCCGCGCCGACACCGTCAAGCAGCTCCAGTTCGTCGCACACACGGGCATAAACAAGAGGCGGGAGGGCATTGCGCACGCCTTCGTCCTCGATGCCCTTCACATTCACTGGCGCACGGAACATGCCACCGACGGTGCGCTCGAAAAGATGCACCTGGTTCGTCTGGCGGTCGAAGATGCCCTTGAAGTCCACGCCATCGCCCAGGGGCCAGTTCATCGGGCAGGAGGCGATGCCGAGCACGCGCTCCAGTTCGTCGAGTAGCTCCAACGGCGGCCGTGCAGGGCGGTCGAGCTTGTTCATGAAGGTGAAGATGGGCACGCCACGGCGGCGGCAGACTTCAAAGAGCTTCAAGGTCTGGGACTCGATGCCTTTGCCGGCATCAATCACCATCACGGCGGCGTCCACGGCGGTGAGCACCCGGTAAGTGTCCTCGGAGAAGTCCTTGTGACCCGGAGTGTCGAGCAGGTTGATGACGGCGTCCTTGTATTCAAACTGCAGCACGGTGGAGCTGACGGAAATACCACGCTGCTTTTCGAGCTCCATCCAGTCCGAGGTGGTGGCCCGCTGGTTCTTGCGCGCCGTCACACTTCCGGCCAGCTGCACAGCGCCGCCGTAGAGAAGCAGCTTCTCTGTGAGCGTGGTCTTGCCGGCGTCCGGGTGGGAGATGATGGCAAAGGTGCGGCGGCGGGCGACTTCGGTGGCGGCGGACATGGGCTTGGCGGTGCAGGGAAGGGGGCGCGCTCCTTCGCCTGTGAGCCAGGGTTTCTCAAGGGGGGATTCATCCCCGGCCCTCGCGGGTTGCGGCGTGGGTGATCAGAGGCATACTGGCTGCCTGATGTCTGAAACCACCACTTCTGAACTTTCCCTCCTCGGGCGTTCCGAGCACCGCCTGCCCGCCTCTCCCGATGAGGCTGCCCTGGAGACTTTTTCGAACCGCACCCCTGGGCGCAACTACACCATCCATCTCAGCCAGCCGGACTTTGCCTCCCTGTGCCCTGTCACCGGACAGCCTGACGCTGCCCATGTTGAGATCCTCTACATTCCGGATGAGCGTTGCGTGGAGACTAAGTCGCTGAAGTTTTACCTCGCCAGCTTCCGCAACCACGCCTCGTTCAATGAGGCCATCGTGAACCGCATTCTCGATGATCTGGTGAAGGCCTGCGCCCCCAAGCAGGCAGTGGTCCGCGGGCGGTTTGCACCTCGGGGCGGCATTCAACTCACCTGCGAGGCCCGCTTTCCCAATTTCGAGGGTTTGCTGGAGATGCCAAAACCCTGATTTGCGGCTTGGATGAAAGCGCTTGTTCTTCTCAGTGGTGGCATGGACTCGACCACGGCCCTGTATTGGGCTCGTCGGGAGCATTCCGTCGTGGGTGCGGTGAGCTTTGACTACGGTTCCAAGCACAATGCGCGTGAGCTGGAGATGGCTCGTTGGCATTGCCAGCACCTCGGGCTGCCTCATGACCAGGTGTCACTTCCATTCATTAATCAGCTCTTCACCTCCGATCTTCTTCAAAGTGGAGGGGAGATACCTGATGGGCATTACGCGGATGAGAACATGAAACGCACGGTGGTTCCTTTTCGCAATGGCATCATGCTTGCCATCGCGTGCGGGATTGCCGAATCCCGTGGCGCTGAGGCTTTGGTGATTGCGGCTCATGCAGGCGACCATGCCATCTACCCAGACTGTCGTGAACCCTTCATGAAGGCCATGGCAGAGGCCATGTGCGAGGGCACTTATGCGCGGATTGAACTCCTCCGCCCCTTCATTGCCATGAGCAAAGGTGGCATCGCCCGCCTGGGGCATGATTTGGGGTTAGATTTCAGCCGCACGTGGAGCTGCTACAAAGGCGGTGAGTTGCATTGTGGTACTTGCGGAACTTGCGTAGAGCGCAAGGAAGCTTTCGCGTTGGCTCGTTTAGCTGATCCGACCAAGTATTCAATTTAGGGATAAATCGGTGACTAAATGCTCTTTTATTGGGTATTGAGGTGAGGTTTGAATCTGAGTGTTTGGGGTGGAATAAGAACAATGGCG
Source organism: uncultured Prosthecobacter sp. (assembly GCA_937941745.1). GTDB lineage: Bacteria > Verrucomicrobiota > Verrucomicrobiia > Verrucomicrobiales > Verrucomicrobiaceae > Prosthecobacter. Next base: position 4,053 of record CALDGV010000648.1, read on the forward strand.
TAGATTGGAAAACACTCATCTGACACCTTCATTCAAGATTATCAAAACGGCGTCAAAGTGGTGTGCGTATAACATCTTTCTTGCCAGTACTGGGTAATAGTTTAGATAAAAAATAACTCAACCAACCCCCCCTCTTTTCGCGGATTCCAACTCCGCTTTTTCTGTCATGAAAAGCCAGCCAAGTTTTGTTTTGCCGTTGTTTCGTCGTCGTTCTCGTCTCCCTGCGATATTATTAACAGTGGTCGTGTCAGCGTGGCAGATATGTCAGCCGCTCCAGGCGGCAACATATTATTGGGACACGGATGGCAGTGATTCGGGCAACTTGCTGGATGGCACCAATCTGGGTGGAAGTGGAGCTTGGGATACTGCTGCAAGCAACTGGTGGCCGGTGCCTGCCGGCGCGCTGACCACGTGGGGAAACACGAGTTCCGACACGGCGATTTTTGGCGGACCGCTTCTTTCGGTTCCTGCTGCCGTGGCGGTGTCGCTGGCTTCCGGAATTACATCCAATCAAGTGCAGTTTCAGAGGAGTGGATACACGCTTTCGGGGGGAAGCCTGACACTCGCAGGAACAAACGCCGGACTTGCAGTCACTTTGGGGGATTCAGCCGTCATCAACAGCCTCATCACGGGCTCTGACGGGCTGACAAAGACAGGCGGCGGTTCGGTTCGCCTGGCAAACGCTGGGAACACTTACACCGGAACCACCACGATTGCTAACGGGACGCTCATCATCAGTGCTCCCGGCGCTTTGGGGACAGATGCTTCGGCAATCTCCATCCTGACCAACAACAACACGCCTCTCAATGCCAACCTCCTCGGCTTCACAGGCGGATCCCTGGTTTTGGATGGAACCTCAGGAGGTTTCACTTTTAGCCGCAATGTGAATTTTGAAGGCCGTGGCCCGATCGGTGATCGTGGAGCAGCGATTGCGAGCCTCGGTAACAACACATTGTCAGGGACTTTGACGGCAGGAGTGAGTCCATTGGCTCCAGCGACTTTTCGCAACAGCCGCATCAACAGCATCAATGGCATGTTAAACATGTCAGGTGCCGTGGTTTCGCAGGGAACTTCAGCCACGACATTCCTGGCTCTGGGTGGAGTGAACTCTGCCGGCGTGGGGGATTTCAATCTTACGGGAACCCTCAGTGGCACAGGTTCGATCGAGAAGTCTGGTGCAGGCGTTATGCATCTGAATCCAACGAGTCTTTCAGGCTTCAGTGGAACTATCCGTGTTGCGGGTTCATCAGCGGGTGGCCAGCAGAGCAGCTTGAGGGTAACGCAGACGACTGTCGGTGGAGTGAGCATATTTGGCGGCAACACCGGCACCAATGCCGCCTCTGCGATAGACTTGAATGGCGGCGTTTTGGAGTTTCGCAGCGAGAGTGATCTTAATTACGGTGCCCTGAGCACAGGTAAGAATGTCTATCTCCGGGGCAATTCGACCGTTTTCACCGGTCCTGCGGTGGGAGGGCAGGCTATCAACGGCACGACTACGCTTGGAACGCTTCGCGTGGCAGCCAATACAACAGCCACGTTCAACAGTCGCAATGGCTTCGGCGCCACTCTCGGGACTTGGACGCAGGAGTCATCCAACAACCCCAACACCATCACCAACAACATGGGCGGCACTCTGATTTTTACCGGAGATGCCTGGAATAACAACGATGGCAGTGACCGCACGCTGACCATGGCTGGCGGTGGGAACACGGTGATTACTGGGAGCATCAACACCAGCGGAGCGGGCGTGAAGGCTCTGAGCAAATCCGATGGCGGCACGCTGACCATCAATGGCACGGCCACCACGCTTAATGGAGCGGTGAACATCACCAATGGTGAAGTCGTGATCCGTGATTTTCGATCACTGAACAACAACACGGCTAACATCAATATCGGCGCTACCGGAACCTCGGCCGCACTGTTGATCGGATCTGGGCTCGCGGCGACAGCCGCCGGCCTCACGACCAGCAAGGTCGTCAACTTGGCGGGCACGACTGGCGGAGCCAGCATTTACGCCAACCAGTCGGGCACAAGTCCTGTGATCTTCAATGCTGCCTTTACGGCGACGGGCGCTGGATCCAAGACCCTGACTCTTGGGGGATCAAGCGTCCTCAATAACATCATCAATGGTGCGATCGTGAACAACAGCGGGACGAATACCACCGCGTTGACGAAAGTCGGCCCAGGAACATGGGTCCTGGCGGGTGCCAATACTTACACCGGGACGACAACCATCACGAATGGGGTGCTGAAACTGCAAGCCAATGCCGCAACCTCGACGGTACTGCCATCCTCCAATGCGGTGGCCTTCGGCCAGGTAAACCAGTTTGCTGGATCCACCTTTGAGTTTGTTGGCCAGAATGGAGTCAGCAACCTGCAGACTTTGGGCACGCTCTCCTACGCTGCGGGATCCAACACCTTGAAACTAACTCCTGGTGCGGGCGGTTCGGCATCGTTGACCTTTGCCAACCTAAACACCACGGGTGCCAGCACCATCAATGTCGTCGGTGCTGACTTCACCAACAACAAGGTCACGTTGACGCAGATCAATTCCGCTGCAGGCACGGATGGCATTGTGACACGATCTGTCTTCTGGAATGGGGCAGACTACGCCTTCCGGCAGGGGGGAGTGCTGCGTGCCCCCAACTACGGCGTGGATACTGGCACGAGCACCACTGCTACGGGTCCGATGACGGCATCGTCCAATGTGCAGGTGACGGGCAGCTTTGCCACCAACAACGTCACTGTGGCGACCATCAAGTTCAACGGAGCGCAGACGCTGACCATCAATTCTGGACAGACTCTGACGCTGAATGGTGCCGGATTGCTGGCAACAGGCGGGGCTTCGACGGTGACCGGAGGCACCTTGGCATTAGGCACGGGCGTGCTGGTGGCACGGGTGAATCAGCCAGGAGACTTGCTGACCATCGATTCCATCATCACTGGCTCAGGCGGGTTGACAAAAAGCGGCGCGGGCACCTTGATTCTGACTGGGGCAAACACACGCACGGGCAGTCTGAATCTGGATGAAGGAACCATTCGCCTTTCCGGATCGGGTGTTCTCAGTGGTGCGAACGTGACGACAACCATCCGCCAGGGAGCGACCTTGGATTTGAATGGGGTGGGGACCGGGGCGGCAATCGGTCAGTTCAACAACAACGGTGTAGTCACCAACAGCAGCGCGACGGCAGCTACTCTGACACTCGGCAATAACAACGGTACGGGCACTTCATACGGTGTCATTCAGGATGGAACGGGCGTGGTGAATGTCACCAAGCTCGGGACCGGTGCGCAAAGCTGGCTGGGAAGCAGCAGTTACACGGGGGTGACGACCATCGGTGGAACAGGATTGGTCACCGTTGACACGCTGGCCAACGGTGGGCAGCCGAGTGGCATCGGTGCATCCACAAGTGCTGCGGCAAACTTGGTGTTTGATGGTTCTGCTGGTGGGTTGGTCTACCAAGGCAACGAGATGAACGGGAACTTGGTCGTTAACACCCGGTCGGCAACAACAGACCGTCTGTTTACACTGGCCGGCACAGGAGCGACTCTTTCTTCGACTGCAGCCAACAACAATGCCATCGTGTGGAGCAACACGGGGGCCATCGTTCATGCCATTGTCGGGCCCCAGGCGCTTGTCTTCACAGGCACTTCGGCAGGAGACAACACCTTCAATCCCCAGCTGACCGACAGTGGAACGGGTGCGAACGTCACAAGCCTTACCAAAACAGGTGCGGGGCAGTGGAACCTGGGCAACACCAACAACACTTACACTGGGGCGACTCGCGTGGGCAACGGCGTGCTGGCACTCAACCAGGCTGGAGCTTTGCCGTCTGGAAGTCCCGTCGTTCTGGGAGACGCTGCGACAACAGGTATTTTACAAACCTCAGGCCTTTTTGCCCGAAATCTGGCTGTCACGCCTGCAGCGGGTGTCGGTACCATCACCTGGGGCGGCACAACGGGTGGCGGCGGTTTTGCGGCCCACACCACTTCACTGACAGTCACTCTGGATGCGGGTGCAGGACTTACCTGGGGCTCTGGAGGCTTTGTGCCGACGGGTGCCTCCTTGATTTTCAATTCTGCCAGCGCCCTTGCTGACGTGACCTTCACCAACCCGATCGATCTTGGTGCGGCTCTTCGCTCGATCACTGTGAACGATAATGCCAACACTGGAGCCGACTACGCCACACTCAGCGGTGTGCTCAGCGGTTCTGGAGGAAGCCTTTTGAAGGCAGGTGGAGGCGTGTTGCGTGTGACAGGTGCAAACACGTACACTGGAACGACAGCGATCGAGGGTGGAACCCTGGTGGTGAGCCGGTTGGGCAGCAGCGGAGATGCTCCGAACACGGCAACCAGTGTTGGCCTTAGTGGAGTCGCCATGGGAGACGGCAACGCGATTGTGCTGGGCAACGCCACCACAGCTGGGGGCGTTATCCAATATGTGGGAGCCGGCGAAGTTAGTGATCGCAAGATCCGCATCCGTGGAACGACAGCGAGCAATCAGATTCATGCAGATGGTGCAGGCCCCCTCATCCTCACCAATGTGGCCCACGATACAGCGGAAACGGGTTCCAAGACCTTGTTCCTGCGCGGGTCGAGTCCTGCTGCAAACATGATCACCAGCCAGTTGTCTGATAATGGTGCTGGAGTTCTGGCTGTGACTGTGGATGGCGGCACCGCATGGATCCTGAACAATCCTGGCAACAGCTACACTGGCACTACCACGGCTAGCGGAGGTGCGCTTGGCATTGGCCATAACACGGCACTGGGGAGCAGCGTGCTCACGATCAGCAATGGAAACGTGTTTGCCTACGGTGGCGACCGGACGTTGACCAACACCCTCAATTTCGGCAACAACGCCACCAGCGGCTTCATTGGCGACTACAGCCTGACATTCAATGGAACCAATAACTTGGCAGCAGGAGCCAACAACCTCAATGTTTACAACAGCCTGCCCGCCGGCAAGTCGGTAACGTTGAATGGTTTGGTGGCCAATTCACTGACTGGAAACCGCACCTGGACTTTGGACGGGCCGGGAGAGACGGTGATCAATGGCGACTTCACCACCTCCACGGCCTTTGGTGTTGCGATTGTTAAGACGGGTGATGGTACTCTTACCCTGGGCACCAACGGTGCTGCCCCGTCGAGCTGGAACCAGGCTGGTGTTGCTGTTGATATTGACCGCGGCACCCTAAAGTTCACCTCAAACAATGCCATTCCGAGCGCTTCGTCTGCAAATGGAGGGCTTACGCTCAGCCCCGAAATCGCCACTTTCGACACTGCTGTCGTCGATTTGAATGGCACCAGCCAGACCGTAAACGCCCTTACAGCTACGACGGATGGTACGGTCATCATCAACAACACTTCATCCACGGCTTCAGCACTTCGTTTTGGTGCCAACAATACCGCGGTTAACTTCGGCGGTGGTATTGGCACCTACAGCATCCAGAACACCGGCACCGGTGCTCTGGACCTGGTCAAGCTTGGCAGTACCAGCGCGACCTTCAATTCAGGTGTCACCGTTGGCAACAAGGGTGTCATCGCCAGTGAAGGTGGAGGCAGTTTCATCATCGCTGGTCCGGTTACGGCTGCAGGTGGCCTCCGTGCCATTGATGCATCCACGCTTGCCCTTACCGGGGGCATCTCGAACCCCGGCCTGATCAAAGGCATTGAGGTTGGTGGTGGGTCGACCCTGACGCTATTGGATGGTGCTGGTAGTTTGATCAACAGCCTGACGACGCTCAGTCTTGGCAATACCGGCACAGGCACGGTCAACCTCAACCTTAACATTGGTGATGGTGCCACCGACACGCTGACCCTTCTTGGTTCTGGAGCACTCAATCTGGGCAACACCATCACTTTCAACATGACTGATGCGGGTCTTAGCGCTGACACTTGGTACACCCTCCTGAGTGTTCCTGGAGGTGCGCTTGGTCTCGGCGGCTTCGGGCTTGGTAAATTCCTTCAGGGCGCAACACCTGGCGGATTCTCTTCGTTTGACTGGGAGGTTACTGACACTGTTGTCAGAATCAAGACGGGCGCGCTTATCACAGACAAGCTGTACTGGACTGCGGGCGGTGCGGATGGCAAATGGAACACTCTGGGCAACTGGGCCAAAACCAACAAGGATGGCGCGACTCCTGCAGTCTCAATTCCTGGCCAGGGAAATGACGTGGTCTTCATTGCTGACAGCCTTGTCGGTGGAGCTACCGTCACAACGACCTTGGAACAGAACTTCAAGGTCAATTCGTTGACGTTTGAAGCCAGTTCAACACCCGGCAACACGCCTCCGGCTGTTACTATCAATCCGGGTGTTTTGGCGAGCAGTCGCATTGAAATAGCTCCGCAATCCCCGGCTGATGGTCTTTCCATCACGACCGGTGGACCGGCCTCTGTCACGATTGGCACCAACCTTCGGCTGGGGTCCAATCAGACTTGGAATCTGACAGATGCAGGCACTGTTCTCACGATTAACGGTTCTTTACTCGGGCAGGCAAACGTGACCAAAACTGGAGCAGGCAGGGTGGTCCTCGGCGCTGCCGCAGATCCTACCTTCAACGGTGCAGGCAACGCCGTGATCACTGTTACGGCTGGCAACCTCGAGTTCACCAACAGCGGAGCCTTGGGCACGACTGCAAACAGCAACGTCGCTAGCATTGTGGTCAACGGCGGAGGGTTTTATTATAACAACGCCACTGCGGGTTCAGCCGCCACACTTCCACACGCCATCACCCTCAACAACGGCACACTTTCCGGAGGTGGTGCCAACCATGTCTATGGTGGCGCGGTCACTATTAGCGGTGCTTCAGCGGTCAATATGGCCGATTCCAACGGCCCTTCCACCAATGCTGCCCGCAACATCACCCTCTCCGGTGTGGTCAGTGGTTCTGGCAGCCTGACCATCGACAGCAACAACACGGTGTCCAATGGCAACCAGCTGGGCGGCACGCTCACGATCAACAATTCCAGCAGCACTTGGTCGGGTAATCTCACGTTCAATCGCGGCTCTGTAACGATTGCTGCTGCCGCAAGTGCTTCGGTGACACCTGCCAATGTGACCTTCAACAGCTTTGGCCGCCTCATTCTGCAGGGTGTGGATGGTCAGACGATCAATCGCTCCGGTACACTCACCTATGGTGCTGGCGCTGTCGGTGAATTCCAGGTGGACAATACCACGGGAACGCAGGTTTCTGACTTCATCGTCAATCAAAATGGACTGGTGACGCTTGGTGCAGGTGGAACGGGGGCCAGCATGCGTATCGCCCTGCCTGACACGCTGGCCAAACTGAACCTTACAGGGGGAGTCACCTTGGGTGGCAACAGCAGCATTTCTGTCTCCAATGATCCTGCCCGTGTGCTTACCATCTCCAGCATCATCAATG
>CALDGV010000649.1 GCA_937941745.1 uncultured Prosthecobacter sp.
GGCGGCATCCTCCAGGGAGATTTCGATGCCGTAGCGGAGGTCATTGCCGCGCTGCGGGCCATCGCGCCGACGGCCGCGGGAACCACCACCGCCTCCGCCGCCAAAGAAGCTTTCGAAGATGCCGCCACCGCCACCACCGCCGAAGACCTCGCGGAAGATGTCGAACGGATCATGGAAGCCGCCACCACCTGCTCCCGAAGGGCCGCCCATGCCGCCGGAGAAGGCGGCGTGGCCATAGCGGTCGTAGGCGGCACGCTTCTGCTCATCACTGAGCACATCGTAGGCCTCACCGATCTCCTTGAACTTGTCCTCGGCAGTCTTGTCGCCGGGGTTTTTGTCGGGATGGAACTTCACCGCGAGCTTGCGGTAGGCCTTTTTGAGGTCGTCGGCGGAGACGTCACGCGGGACGCCGAGCACTTCGTAGTAATCGCGTTTGTCAGCCATTGCAGAAGGGGATTGGAGAAAGGAGGGGGATCGGATCAGGCAGCCTGGCCACCTTCGGCGGAAGCCTCAGGCGCAGGTGCAGAGGAGACAACGACGCTGGCGGCGCGAAGGAGGCGGTCCTTGAGCTTGTATCCTTTGCGGGTGACGCGCAGCACGGTGCCCTCAGGCACGCTGGTGCTGGCTTCCTGGGAGACGGCGTCGTGCAGATTGGGATCGAAGGGCTTGCTGAGGGCCTCGACCTCGACCACGCCGCTGTCGCGCAGGAAATCCACGATCTGACGGTGCACCATGCTCATGCCCATGAAGATCATGGACTTCTCCGACTCGGCGCGGGCGGCCTCGAGGCCCATCTCAAAGTTGTCGAGGATGGGGAAGAGGGAGCGGAGGAGGTCCGCATTGGCATAGGCGCGGGCTTCCTGGGCCTCGCGGGCGGCGCGCTTGCGGAAGTTGTCGAGCTCGGCGGCGTTGCGGTAGGCGGTGTCCTTCCACTGCGCGGCCTCGGCCAGGGCGGCTTCGAGGGGATTGGGGGCCGGGGCGGCCTCATCGGTGGCAGGCGTTGCGACGGCCTCGGGGGTTTCAGGAGCAGCCGCAGAAGGATCGGCGGGCGGGGTCTCGGAGTTGGGACTCGGCTCGTTCATGGCTTTGGAGGGTCGTTTTTTGAAGAACAAGGGGGGAAGAAAGGGGGGCGGACTATGGGCTTCACCGGGGGAGGGTCAAGGGGACCGTCAAGAAAGGTCATCCCCTGCCCTGCTCCGCCCTGCCTCAGCCCCGGGCGGCGGTGAGCACCACCACGCGGGCGGCACCGCCCTGCCGGCGCAGCACCTGGGCGCATTCATGGGTGGTCGCCCCTGTGGTGAGGACATCATCCACGAGCAGGATCTTCCGACCGGTGAGGTCAAGGCCGGCAGCGCCGGGCCAGCCGCCGCCGCGCCGGAGGGCAAAGACGCCGCGAAGGTTTTCGAGCCGCTCATGGCGGGTCAGCCGGGCCTGCTTCGGCGTATGGCGGGTGCGCCGCAGCACCCGGGCGGCGGGGATGCCAGTGCTGCGGGACAGCTCGCGGCACAGCTCCCAGCTCTGATTGAACTCCCGGCGCAGGTAGCGCAGCCAATGCAGCGGCACAGGCACCAGCAGCCAGTCCGCCAGATCCTCCTTGCGGAGCCGCTCATCCTCCAGCGTTTGCCGCAGGGACTCCGCCAGGGCGGTGCGGAGGGTGAGCTGGCCGTTGTATTTGAACTTGTGGAGGAGCTCGCGCATCGGCCCGGTGGCCCGGAAGGCGGACAGCGCGAAATCGAAGGCAAAGCGGCGGTCTTCGCAGTTGCTGCAGCGGAAGGGACCATCCATCGCGCCCTCAAACGCCTCGCCACAGACGGAGCAGCAGGGAGACTGGAGGCGGTCGAGCCCGCCCACACAGCGCGGGCACAACCAGCGGAGCAGGCCTTCCTGGGATTCGGGCTCCTGAAGCAGCACGGCACAGCTCCGGCAGCGCGGCGGATAGAGCACGTTCAGGGAAACATCCCTCCAGCGCCTGAAGACGGCCCAGCGGGGCGACAAAGCAGGAGGGCCGGGGTAGGACATGGGCGGATTTTCATCCGGGCTGCGCCGGGCGGGCAAGCCTCAAGCACGTCAGTTTCGCTGCAGGGCGGCGATCTCCACATTCGCCTGGCGCAGGCGGGCGGCGATCTCCTTCATGAGGGCCTGGAGGAGCTTGATCTTCAGATGCGGCAGCGCATCAGCCAGCGAGGAGAACCACGTGCGCGTGAGGACGAGGCATTCCACCTTCTGGGTGGCCACCACATCCGCCGAACGAGGCGAGCCATCCAGGAAGGCCATCTCACCGGCGGTCATGCCTGCGGAAAGAACATCGAGACGACGGTATTCACCGTCCTCCACGAGCTGCACCTCCACCTCCCCCTCCAGCAGCACGAACATTTCATCCGAGCTTTCGCCCGTGGCGATCAGGCGGTCTCCCGCCTGGAAGGTGCGGTGAGGCAGCTCCCGCTCCAGGATGCGCAGCTCCCCTGCCGTGCAGGTCTGAAAGACACTGCACTCCTCCAAGGAAAGCTTCCGTGCAGCGCGCCAGGGCATGCCGGTGACAGTGAGCAGCAGGGAGTCCTCGCAGGTCTCCAAGGCGGCATCGAGGGTGCCAAAGACGGTGTTGGCAGGGATGCCCGCCTCCTGGAGTCGGGCGGCAAGGGCTCCTGGCTGGCAGAAGACGACCTGCACACCATCCGCAAGGAGCCTTTTCCGCAGGTCCACCAGCAGGCGCAGGCTCACCGAATTGGCCGTGACCACGGCGCGGAGATCGAAAACAAGGTGCAGGCAGCCCGCATCGGCAAGCTGGATGGCCTGCCGCACCACGGGCTCGAAGGTGGTGAAGATCAGCCCGCCCTGCAGCTCCAGCACCTGGATGCGCCGCCCATGCTTTTTCAGCGTCTCACGGGAGGCCGCAGGCAGCCGCCGCCGGGCGGAGACCTCCCCACCATGGTAGGAAAGCCGCACCGCCGTGCGCGGCGTGGCGGTGGGATTCATCATGTGCAGGCTCAGCTCCTGGGCGAGGTCCATGCAAACCTTGATGCCGCGCAGGCTGTTCCCCTGCGCATCCAGCGGCGGTGAAAAAACCCCGATGCCGAGCTGGCCGGGAAGCACCGCCAGGATGCCGCCACCGACGCCGCTCTTGGCCGGCAGGCCCACGCGGTAGATCCATTCGCCGGACCAGTCATACATGCCGCAGGTGGCCATGACGCCGAGCACGTTGTCCACATACTGTGGAGCTATGGCGCGCCTGCGTGTCAGCGGCTGGACACCCTGGTTCGCCAGCGTGGCGCCCATCAGGGCCAGATCGCGGCAGTTCACGCAGATCGAACACTGCTGGAAGTAGGTTTCCAGGGTCTCGTGAGGATCTTCGTCGATGATGCCGAAGTTCCGTAGCAGCCAGCCAATGGCACGGTTGCGATGGCCCGTCTCGCTCTCGCTGTGATAGACCAGCTCATCCAGGTCGAGATCGCGGCCAGCGAAACCACTGAGGTAGGCCAGCAGGCGCTCAAACCGCGTCCTGCCATCCTTGGCCAGAACCTGGCCGCAGGTGGCGATGGCTCCCGCATTGATCATCGGGTTGAAGGGCGCGCCAGACCCCTCCTTGAGGCTGATGGCGTTGAAAGCTTCCCCCGAAGGCTCGACGCCGATGCGCTCCAGGACATGCTTTTCACCTCGGTCCTCCAAGGCCAGCCCATAGGCCAGGGCTTTGGAGATGGACTGGATCGTGAAGGGCTGGCGTGTATCGCCGACCTCATAGACATGCCCGTCGCGTGTGGCGATGCAGATGCCAAACCACCTGGGGCTGGCCTTGGAAAGCTCAGGAATGTAGTCCGCCACTTTGCCGTCCATGACGGGCGCATAACGGGCATGAAGTGTCTCGAGGTACTCTTGGATGGGAGAGAGCATCGGCACCTGCCAAGCAGAGAGGGTGCCGAGTCAGGAATGTTTTTCCAATTCGCCTCAAGGGAGGAGGAAGAAGGCGCGGAAGGGGGGCAGGAGCGGCTCCTGGCTCAGGTCTGCTCCGCTGCCATCCTCCTGCCTCC
>CALDGV010000650.1 GCA_937941745.1 uncultured Prosthecobacter sp.
CCCGTGCCGTCCACACGGCTTTCGGCCTGGATGCTGCCTGAACCATATTCTTCCGAAGCTTTGGAAAGCGACCCGTCTCTATCCGAGACGGGTTTTTTGCTTTTGAAGCATGTGAGCTCTGATTTTTGGAGCAAGGTCTGCGCCTGAGGGGAAATGAGGGTGAATCATGGATTGCAGACCTTGACTGCTTGACGCTCCCGCCTCCTGCGCTACGCCCTCATCACTGGCTTCACGCCGGCTTTTTCTTCCGCCTTCCGCTATCTGCGTTCATGTCCAAGCACCTTCATTTCATCGGCATCTGTGGCACGGCCATGGGCTCCACGGCTGTGGCCATGCGCCAGCTCGGTTACACGGTCTCAGGTTCGGATGAAAAGGTGTATCCACCGATGTCGGACGTGTTGCGGGATGCTGGTATCACGGTGACTGAGGGCTACAAGGCGGCCAACCTGCCTGAGAAGGCGGACCTGTTTGTCGTGGGCAATGCCATCAGCCGCGGCAACGAGGAACTGGAGGCGATGCTGGAACGCAGGCTGCCCTACACGAGCATGGCGGAGATGCTGCGACGCGAGGTGATCCAGGGGAAGCGCAGCTTTGTAGTCAGCGGCACGCACGGAAAGACGACTACGACGACGATGCTGGCCTGGATTTTCGAACATGCGGGCCGCAACCCGGGCTACATGATCGGCGGCGTGCCGGAAAACCTGCCTAGCGGAGCCCGCTTCAATCACAGTGAGTTGTTTGTGATCGAGGGCGACGAGTATGACACCGCCTACTTCGACAAGCGCAGCAAGTTCCTGCACTACCTGCCGGAATGCGCCATCGTGAACAACATGGAGTTCGATCATGCGGACATCTTTCGCGACTTGGACGACATCAAGCTGACCTTCCAGCGCCTGCTGAACAGCGTGCCGCGCAACGGCCTGGTGCTGCTGAATGGCGATGATCCGAACTGCCTTTCGCTGAAGAGCTATGCGCCGGTGAAAACGGTGGGATTGGGTGAAGGCTGCAGCGAGCGGATTGTGATCACCTCCGCAGACCCGGAGAGCACGACTTTCACCCTCAATGGAGCGGTCTTCAACGTGCCAATGATCGGTGAGTTCAATGCACGCAATGCGGCCATGTGCGTCTGCGCCGCCCGTCATGCCGGACTG
>CALDGV010000651.1 GCA_937941745.1 uncultured Prosthecobacter sp.
GGAAATCCGCCAATCCCCAATCTGGATGAGCCGTGCGGAGCACGGCCCGCAGCATCAGGCTGAGGGCATGCCGAAAATTGGCAGGCAAAGGGCCGAGGCCGCCAGTGACTGGGGCATGCCTAAATACGAGATCGAGCCCACCATCCACTACTGTGAGCGATAGCCACCAAGGCTCTCCCATCCAAACGCCGGCGCGATTGAAGGGCGGGCGATGCTCCAGAAGAAGGCGGCTTTCCAGTTCCACCGCCGCCTCGGCGGAAGAGCACATTTGCCACTCGATCCGTGCCACCGCAGCCACAAGTCGCCGGGTGCGCCTCGGATGGCGGTCGAGGCTGACATGGCGGTAGCTGCCAAGCCGGGCACGGAGATCCGACGACTGGCCGATGTAGAGAAGCCTGCCGTCCGCATCGCGGAAGAAGTAAACGCCAGGCGACCGCGGCAGGGCACGGAAGAACGCTGCCCCAAACCTCGTCGTGAGCGGGTCCTCCAGACAAAAAAGCTTCAACTGCCTGGCCGACCGCAACAGACGATTGGATTGGGTCTGTGCAGCTTCCGAGGGCATTTCAGAGGGCGATTCTACGGGGCTGGGTGATGTGGCGCACCTCCAGGGTGAATCCTTGGCCATTGTCGAAGGGTCTCACTTCGCCAGTAATCTGCACGACGGGGTAGCGGACGGTGTTCAGGCCATAGGCGCGGTAGGCGGCGGCAAAAATCTCGCATTCAACGATGCCGGTGCGGTCGCTGATGGAGATAAATTTCATGGGCTGGCCGTTTTGCTGCATATGGTGGCGGCTGACGATGATGAGGCCGCAGACGGTGACGCGTTTGCCGTGGTAAAGGTGCAGATCGGCGATGGGGCAATAGGTGCTCCAGGCGATGTGCGGATGCAGGTCGAGCGGATGGCCGCTGATCGTGAAACCGAAGAGCTCCATCTCGTCCTGAAGCTTTTGCAGGAGGGTAGGCTCCTCGCGGAAAGTGGCGCGAATGTTGGACTCGGCTCCGCCTTGAAAGAGCCACCCAGCTCCCGTGGAATGGTGCTGCGCTGCATGCAGGCAGTGCCAGAACTGCTCGGTGCGGGTGCCGCCGAGGCGGTCAAAAGCTCCGGCACGAATCAGGTTGAGGGCCTCCGGGCCTTCGGGGCGCACACGGACGCAAAAATCGCGGACGCTGGTGAAGGGGTCGTTGGCCAGTTCGCTTCGCCAGCGGGTCAACGTGGCGTCGGAGAGGTCCTTGATGCAGCGCAGCGGGACGCGGATGGCTTTTCCCAAGGGCAAGGCAGGCGTGCCGCTAAGAACGTCCGATGGTTCGACCGTGAAGGCATCGCTGGGTTGGTTCACCTCTGGCAGGAGAAAGCCGATGCCCAGGCGGCGGCATTCGAGCGTGTAAACCAGCGCGGAGTAGAAGCCTTTGCCGTTGCTGAGCACAGCGGCCATGAACTCGGCAGGGTGGTAATGCTTGGCGTAGGCTCCCTGGTAGGCCTCGACGGCATAGGCAGTGCTGTGGGCACGGCAGAAGGCGTAGCCCTTAAACCCCGCAACGAGGTCCCACACTCGCTCAATGCTGCGGGCATCACGTCGGCGGTCCCGGGCAGCCTCAAGGAACTCCGCCTTCAATTCGGTGATTTTGGCCTCGTCCTGCTTCACCAGGGCACGGCGGAGCAGGTCGGCACGGCCGGGGGCGAGTCCAGCAAAGGCTTCGCAGATTTGCAGGATGTGCTCCTCATAGGCCACGACGCCGAATGTGGAGCGCAGGACGCCGGCGAGGCTTTCATGGGTGTAATCGACCGGCTCCAGCCCTTGCGCACGGCGGGCAAATTGGGCCTTTTTGAGGCCGTTGGCAGCTCCAGGACGGATGACGGAGACAATGGCGACAAGGCGGTCGATGTCGCGCACGCCGGCCATGCAGGCGAGGCTGGTCATGGCGGGGCTTTCGATGTGGTGGACGCCAGGGGCATTGCTGGTGGCGATCATGTTCCAGACGCCAGGATCGCTCCAAGGCTCAATCTCCCCCTCTCGCGGCGGGTTCTCGGTCTGGCCAGCGAGGCCAATTTCGAGCGAGGAGAGGTTCAGGCCCGGAAGCACGCTCTGTGTGTCCCGCAGCACGGCAAGACCGCCCTGGGCGAGGATGTCGAGCTTGATGAGCCCCACAGCCTCGACGGCATCCATGTCGAAGTGGGTGGTGGGCCAGCCCTTGGAGCTGACGAAGGTGGGGGTGAGATCGCGGATAGGATCACGGGAAAGCACGACACCGCAGGGGTGCATCTTGGCGTAGCGGGGGAAGCCGTCGAGCATGCCTGCCATGAGCAAAGCGGTGCGCAGGGGTTCCTCCTGCCATGCGGAATGGTCGCACTCGCGGGCCATGGCGACGGCGTCGGCAGCGTGGCGGGCATCGGTCCAAGGCATGTGTTCGGTGAGGCGGCGGATCTCATTTTCGGCGACACCAAGGACCTTGGCGACATCCCCAAAGGCGGAGCGAGCCTGGAAGGTGTTGAACCCGCCGACGATGGCGGCGTGCTCGGGGCCGTAACGGTCGAGCAGTAGCTTCACCACGTCGTCTTTGCGGTCGTGGGCGAAGTCGATGTCGATGTCAGGCAGCTTTTGCAGCGCCATGCGGTCGCGATTCAGGAAGCGCTTAAAGTAGAGCTCAAAACGGACGGGGCAGACATTGCTGATGCCGAGGCAGTAGCAGACCAGCGAGTCGGCGGCACTCCCTCGGGTAATCCAGCGAATGCCAAGCGCAGCGCACTCCTGGAGCAGGTGCCAGACGGTGAGGAAATACTCCTCGTAGCCGACCTCGGCGATAATGGTCAGCTCCTCCCGTAGCTGAGCCTCATGCTGTCTGGCCTTGGCCCCGTAGCGGTTTCGCAGACCGGCATGGGCAAGCTGATGGAGCATTGCGGCTGGCGTGGAGCCATTGGTAGGAATGTAACGCGGAAAGCGTAGCTTTTGGAAATCAAAAGCGAACTCACAACTCTCAGCCAACTGCTGGATTGTTGCGATGGCCGCAGGGCTGTGGGAATGCCGCCATTCTTCGGCTGAAGGCCAATTGAACGGCCCTTTGCGCTTCAGTTCATGACGCTCATGTAACAGTGTAAGCGTTTTCATGCTCTGCAGAACCTCAAAGAAAGTCCTGTCTTCCGGCCGAAGGTAACGGATTTCAGGCATAGCATGATCTTGCGTGCCAGAGGGGATGAGGATCAGCCCGCTGTGGTGTTCCTCCAGAATCTCTTTTGTAACGTATTGACCATTACTTGAGAGTAGGCGGCATAGGTTGGCATAGCCGGTCTGGTTCTGCACGTAGGCGAGCATCGGCTTTTGCTCGCAGACCAGTTCTGCACCGACGATGGGCTTGATCCCGGCAGCGGTGGCAGCCTGAAAAAATGGCACGGCCGCATGCAGGTTGGGGTCCATGATGGCCACGGCGGGCATTTCGCGCTCCGCAGCGGTTTCGATGATGGCCGGGATGGTGAGGGTGGAATCGAGGAAGCTGAAGCAGCTCTTCACGTTCAGGGCTGGCAGGCCTTTGGAAGCCTTGCGCCGATTCGAAATGTGGACTTCGCCTGGACGCTCCCGCAGCACCCGGTTGGTGGCGCTCTTGGTGGCATCGGTCACGAGCTGGGGTTTCGGAAGCGTCTGGCGTGGGGCGTTCTTTTGCTGGGCGAGCCACAAATCATGCCCACGCATGATGCTGCGCTGGCTGGTCCGCAGGTCGTCGATAACGAGGGCGAGGGTGTGCAGGCGCTCCCGTTTCACGTCGGACACCTCCAGCGGCAAAACGGCGCTGAAACCCGCCTCGTAGATTTTCGTGAAGCGCAGGCCGATCAGGCGGATGCTGACGCGGCGTTCCCAGGCACGGTTCAGCAGGCTGGTGAGCAGCGGATAGACATCGTGCTCCAGGTCGGTCGGCTCATCAAGGCTGGCGGAGCGGCCGACCTCGTCCATGTCGTTGTAGCGCAGCCGCAGGGTCACCGTGCGGATGCTTTTCCCATCCTCCCGGACACGGCACATGAGCCTGTCTGCCATGGCCCGGAGGCGGGCGGTGATGAAGGCGGTGTCCGTGGTGTCCTGATCGAAGGTTTCCTGTTCCCCGTAGCTTTTCGCGGCCGGGGCTTCAGAAATGACGGGACGTGGATCTTGGCCAAGAGCGTAGTTGCGAAGGGCCGATGCGCCGCTTCCCACCAGCAGTGAAAGCTCGTCCACCGGGGTGTGGGCGATGTGCTCCACCCGGCGGAGGCCGGCGGTGTTGAGCTTAGCGGCGAGCTGCGGGCCGACCGAGGGCAGCCATTTGTTCTCCAGTGGCCAGAGGAACCCCTGCTCATACCCAGGCGAGACTTCAATGAAGCAGTGGGGCTTGCGCAGCTTGCTGGCGATCTGTGAAACCAGCT
Organism: uncultured Prosthecobacter sp.; assembly: GCA_937941745.1. Taxonomy (GTDB): domain Bacteria; phylum Verrucomicrobiota; class Verrucomicrobiia; order Verrucomicrobiales; family Verrucomicrobiaceae; genus Prosthecobacter. The sequence goes on from CALDGV010000651.1 coordinate 4,385, forward strand.
TGTTAGCACCGACCCCGACCGAAACAGACAGTTTCAGGCTCTGCGCGATCGCTTTCTGCATTTTGGCGGCCGCCTCCCCTGCCCTGGTTTGGCGCGCTCCTTGCAGATCCAGGTAGCATTCGTCAATCGAGGCATGCTCCACCACCGGAGTGAAGTCGTAGGCATAGGAGAACATGAGGTGCGAGAAGCGCTCGTATTTGTCGAAGTCGCAGGGCAGCACGATGAGCCCAGGGCAGAGCTTCTTGGCTCGTGCGGTGGGCATGGGAGTATAGATGCCCATCTTGCGCGCTTCATAGCTGGCGGAGGCGATGATTCCACGCCGCTCCCCTCCCACAGCAATCGGGCGGCCCCGCAGGCGTGGGTCGGCAGCCTGCTCCACCGAGGCAAAGAAGGCGTCGGCATCGAAGTGCAGGATCATGACCGTGGCAGGCTACGACTTCTCCACCAGACGCAGCAGGGCGATGAGCACCCCCTGGATGACCAGTTCACGGGCCGGGATGAGGTCGGGATAGCGGGGATTGGCCGCGCGCAGGTAGGGCGCTCCGCCCTGAATGATGAACCGCTTGAGGGTGGTTTCCCCGTCGATGAGCGCAGCCACGATGTCGCCGTGCTTGGCCTCGCGGAACTCCATGATGACGATGTCGCCCTCGAAAATGCCAGCATTGCGCATGGAATCCCCCCTCACCTTCAGCGCGAAGGTCCGGGCGTTTTTGGGCAACCGGAGCGTCGAGGGATCAATGTCGATACAGGCCTCCATCCGTCCTTCCTGGACTTCGGGACTGCCTGCGATGATGCTGCCCAAGAGAGGCACTTGGTGCCGGAGCCAGGCTCGGGAGGCGCAGTGCCAGACGAGCTGCCAAGCGGGGGTGAGAGATGCGTGCATGGCACATCCAATTACTGTTCTTTAGAACATATTCAAGAGCGGCGTGTCATTTTCATCCGCCACCGGGGCATCGCCCTCGTGGGGAATCGGCGGGCAGATGGGTGCCCAGAC
>CALDGV010000652.1 GCA_937941745.1 uncultured Prosthecobacter sp.
GGCAAATCCAGCCCTGGAGGATGTGGTGCGCCTGCCTGCCAGCGTGGACCAGATTCTTTTGAGGATCCTGAGGAACCTGGATGAGGCCTGCGAGCGGACGGACAACCTGCCGCTGCGGCACACCATGCGCCGCCTAGCGTCCAAGCTGATGAAGGAAGGGATCTAACAAGGAGCAAGGCCCTTGAGAGGTCTGCAAATCAGCGTTGACCACAGTCCCCGAAGGGCCTGACCCCTCCGATTTTGTGCCCTGCACGGCTTTTGTTGCGACTGAATCGCAAATTTAATGTTGCGCATGGTTCTCATTTGCACTAAAAGCGCCGCCTTCTGAGATCACGTCTCATGAATTTGCACCTTTTCACCCTCAACCATCCCGAATGAAACCCACCCTGATCCCGGCCTTGTTGGCTCTCCTTGGCGGCTCCCTACCCGCTCAAGAGGTCGCCACCACCGAACCCGTGGAGGCTGCCCCTCAGGCAGCCGCCTCCAGCACCGCCGCCCCGGCTTCGGGGAGCACCACGACCCTTGACACCATCGTCATCACGGCAGAAACGCAGGCGAAACCCATCATCCAGGGGCCGTTCCTGCCCGATGTGATGGACGGCAAAATCTTCGCCGGGAAAAAGACGTCCGTCATCGACTTTGACGCGCTCCCGCAGATCCAGACGGACAATTACCGCCAGGCGTTCACGAAGACCCCCGGCCTGCTGACCAGCGAGCTTTCCAACAACTCCCTGCTCTCTCTTGGCAGCCGCGGCATCGGCGACCCTCATGAGTCTCAGGACATCCTGGTGCTGAAAGACGGCGTGCCCTTCGTGATGGACCAGTTTGGCTACCCCACGGTCTATTATGCCCCACCGCTGGAGGCGATGGACCGGCTGGAGTTCGTGCGTGGTGGCGCGTCCCTGCTTTATGGGCCACAGCCAGCCGGCTCGCTGAACTATGTGACCCACCGTCCGACCCTCGACAAGGAGTTCCAGTTCAGCACCCAGAACCTGATCGGTCAGGATGACTTTTACTCCAACTACACCTCCATGGACGGCACCATCGGCCGCCTGAGCTACCTCGTGAACTACAACCACCGCAGCGGCGAAAGCTTCCGCGGCCGGAACAGTGACTACGAGTTGAACGGCGGAACGATCTTCCTGGGCCTGGACCTCAAAACGGACACGCGCTGGTACCTCAACCTGGATCTCTACAAGTCCAACGCAGGCGAGCCTGGCGGGCTGAACTTCCAAAACGGTGGCAACAACCTGAATTACAACCGCAACCGTGACCGTGCACAGCTGGAGCACGACCGAGTGATTGTGGAGCGCTACTTTGCCACCCTGGGCCTGGAACACGATGTGTCCGACGCCACCCAGGTCACCTGGAAGCTGTTTGGCGGTTATTCCAACCGCACCAGCCACCGCCAGCGCGGCACCGGCTTCGGCACCCTGCCCACCTCGTCGCTGAACACCACCTCCGAGCACCGCTACTACACCGTCGGCACGGACCTGCGCTTCAGCCACGCCTGGATGGCCTGGGGTGAGGAGCACCACCTCACGGCAGGCATCACCTCCTCCTACACCTATGCGCCCATTCTGAACTCCCTGGGCACCAGCCCGCAGGCAACCGACGGCACCATCTTCAACGACATCGCCCGTCGCTCCAGCTACATCGCCTTCTTTGCGGAAAACCAGTTCAAATGGGGCCGCTTCAGCATCATCCCCGCCTTCCGCATGGAAAATGTCTGGCAGACCGTGCAGGACGGCGTCCGCCGCAACAGCAACACCCTGGCCCAGCTGCCTGAGCGCGACCAGGCGGATGCCCAGCATGTGCCCCTGGCCGCGATCGGCCTGGCCTACGATGTCACGGACACCAGCTCCATGTATTTCAACCTCTCGCAGGGCTACAAGCCGCCGACCTATGCGGATTCGCTGCCCATCAACAACAATGTCGCCAACACCGATCTGAGCCCCGGTCACACCCTGACCTATGAGCTGGGCTACCGCGGCCGCCCTTCGGAGTTCTTCAACTGGGACGTGAGCGGCTTCTTCATCGACTACCAGGACCGTTTCGGCACCACCACCGCTGGCGGAGTCACCACCGTGCGCAATGTCGGGCATTCCCAGAACTGGGGTCTCGATGTGGCGGGTGAGCTGGACCTTGTCGCTACAGCGGCCAAGCTCACGGGCGGAGATGCCAAGACGGCCACCCAGCGTTTCGGCAACCTGGCTTTTCACGTCGCCTATGAGTGGCTGAACGCCGAGTTTGTGGATGGCCCGCTCAAAGGTTTCGAGCCTCAGTATGCTCCAGAACACCTGCTGCGCGTGGGGCTGACCTACCGCTGGAGGGAGCGCTTCAAAATCTCGCTTCTGCACACCTATGTGGACCAGCACTTTGCGAACGACAACAACACGGCGGACTTCAACATCCCTGCCTACCACGTGACCGACCTCATCGCCGAGGCAAAGGTCTGGAAAAACAACGTGACCCTGCTGGCGGGCATCAACAACCTCTTCGATCAGGACTACTACAGCCGCATCCGCGCCAACGGCATCGATCCTGCCTACGGTCGTAACTTCTACGTCGGCGTCCGTCTGGAATACTGATCTCCGCGATCGTTTCGAAAAGCACATCCGCCGGGGCGGCATGGGAGTTGTGGACTCCCTGCCGCCCCTTGGTGCGCATCAGGCTCCTCCGCCGACACGAAGCCGGGTCCGACCGGACTGGATCGGCGCGTTGGAAGCAGCGCTGTCGGGGATCAGGTAGAGGCCGTGGCCGCTCAGGTCGCTGCCGACCTGGTAGTTGATGAGGATGCCGGAGAACGGCACCGTCGCCGCCGGGCTGCCTTCCTTGAAGCTGCCACTGTAGATGCCTGTCTTCGGATCGATTTTCAGCGTCATGCTCTTCACTGGCGAGACCAGGGAGACCGTGTTGGGCGCGGAGAGGTTTACTGCCTGATCGAAGGTGGTGATGCGCGTGTCTGCAAAGGTCAGTATCAGAGCGGCTGGGCTGCTGCCCAGGTCGAGGAAGGTGTGCAGGTTGTTCACCGGGGTATACTTGCCGCCGAAGAGGGTCAGCTCATGCAGCATGAAGCCGCGCTTGTAGCTGCGGTCGGTGGCCGCCAGCGGCTGGGCGATCTTGTACCAGTCGAAGGCAGGCGTGTTGTCACTGTAGATGTCCAGGTTCCCCGGGTCGATGAAGCATTCGCCCTGCAGACTGCCGGTGTTCTTGAAGAACATGGCATGCAGCGGGATGCAGAAGTCCGCAGACAGGTAGGTGCTGAAGGTGAAGGTGGAGCCGTCTGCGGCCACGCCCGTCCATTTGGCCACACCGTTCTTGTCGATGCTGACCTGCGCGTAACCATCGCCCTGCGGGAAGGTGGTGTCACCCGGCGTGGCGGTGGTTTGCAGGGCGGCGTTGTAAAGGCCCTGGAGGTCGGCGGGCACGAGGTTGCTGCTGCTCCAGGCATGGCGGCGCGCTTCGATCACGGCTGTCGTCAGGGGAGCGTCAGGCTGGTGGCTGACCACGCCGTTCAGGGTGTCGTGCACGACGATCAGGCTTTCCTCTCCGGGCAGGTAGCCGATGGCCATCGGATGATCCACGCTGTCCACGGTGTCGATCAGGCTGGAGATGGTGCCCACGGTGCCGTTGGCATTGAGCTGCACGAGCAGGGAGTCGCCCACGATCAGCGTGCCGTCCCCCAGCGAGGTGATGGCGGTCGGTTCGATGAAGCGGGCATTGGCAAAGAGGCCGTCGGCAAAGCTCTCCACGCCCGGTGAGCCGGCATAGGTGGTGACTCCGCCTCCTAGCGTGACCCTGCGGATGACGCGGTTTTTGGCGTCCGCCACAAACAGGGCCTTCAAAACGGGGTCGTAGGTGATGCCGCGGGGCTCGTTGAAGAGCGCACCTGTTCCACTGCCGTCCTTGTGGCCGGACACGCCAGCCTTGCCCGCCAGGGTCGTCACCACGCCTGCGGGCGTGATTTTGCGGATCGTGTGGTTGCCGCGATCCGTGACGTAGAGGTTCCCTGCCGGGTCCAGGCAGAGGCAGCCGGGCGCTTCAAAGCGTGCGGCGGCTCCCGTGCCGTTGGTGCTGCCAGCCTGTCCCGCGCTGCCCGCCACCGTGCTCACATTGCCTGCCGGGGTGATTTTGCGGATGGTGGCATTGCCCGTGTCGGCCACGTAGAGGTTGCCGGAGGCGTCCAGCGCCAGGCCTTCCGGGCCGTTGAAGCCTGCCGCATCGCCCAGGCCATCATCGGAACCTGCCGTCGTGCTGCCGGCAAAGGTGCTGACCTCGTCGGTGTCCGAATCGACGAAGCGGATGACGTGGTTGCCCGTGTCCGCCAGATAGCCGGAGCCATCCGGGAGCAGGGCGATGCCCGAGGGGCTGTTGAAGCGGGCCAGTGAGACATCACCATCCACATGGTCAGGCTCGCTGGGAGAGCCCAGATCCTGGGCGCCTAGCAGCATCTCAAAGCGCGGATCGAGGATCTTGGCCTGCAGCAGGTCGTTGCCAGTGACGATGTTCATCTCCATCCGGAGGTCACCCAGGCTGGCGGGTGTGCGTTTCACCGTCACCACCGCTGTCGGGTCATTGCCGAGGCTGATGTCCAGCACACCCACGAGGCTGTGCTTCTGCCCGGCCAGCGTCGCCGAGCCGGAGATGACCCCGGTCGGAGCCACGGTGATCTGCACAAAGCCGCCCAGCCCGAAATTGGAGTGTGCGGAGCGGGCCACTACACCGTGGAAGGTGCCCACCACGGAAGGATCCAGAGGCAGGATGACCAGCTCAAACTCCAGCGCTGGGCCGGTGCCGAAGGGGTTGGTGGCCTTGAAGACGAGCTTGCTCGGGATGTAGGCCGTCTTGTCGGCGTTGAGCTTGCTCGGCGTCGTGGGCTTGCCGGAGAGGCGGCCCGTTTTGGGGTCGAACTTCAGGCCGGCGGGCAGGCCGCTCAGGCTGAAGCCGGTCGGGAAGTTGGTGGCTGTGACGAAGATGTCCACCGGCTCGCTCACCGAGATGGAGGGCGACAGCGGGATCGCTTCCATCTCCGGCACGGCATCCACGATATGCACGGCGGTGCTGCCGTTCGTCAGGAAGGGG
>CALDGV010000653.1 GCA_937941745.1 uncultured Prosthecobacter sp.
TGCTGCTCCTCGACGAACCAACCCAGGGAATGAGCCACGGCGACACCCGCGAGACCGAAGCGCTGATTCGCGGACTCTCCCGTAACCATGGTCTTTCCATTTTGCTGGTCGAGCATGACGTGGACCTGGTGATGCAGTTGTCGGACTTTGTGGTGGTGATGCACCAAGGTCAGAAGCTCGCTGAGGGCACGCCGGCAGAGGTGCGTGCCAATCCGGCGGTTCAGTCCGCCTACTTTGGGGAGAAGCTCTGATGTTGGAACTCAAAGGCGTTCACACCCACTATGGGCTGAGCCACGTTTTGCAAGGAATAGACCTGCAGGTGGGCCATGGCGAAGTGGTTGGCCTGTTTGGCCGCAACGGGGTGGGAAAAACCACGGTGATCAAGACGATTGCCGGCTGGGTCTCGCCCTCTAGTGGAGATGTCATGTTTAACGGCGAATCAATTAACGGCGTCGGCGCAGACCAAATCTGCCGCCGAGGCATTGGCCTTGTGCCTGAGGACAGGCGCATCTTTCCTGGTCTGACCGTTGAAGAAAATCTGCATCTGGGTCAGATGCAGTGCCCGTCGCGCAGCCGCTTGGACGCGCGCAGGCGAATGGAGGAAATCTACCAGCGGTTTCCGCGCCTTGCGGAGCGTCGGCGTCAGATGGGGACCACCTTGTCGGGCGGCGAACAACAGATGCTCGCTATTGCACGGGTGCTTGTTGGTGAGCCAAAGCTCCTGCTCATCGATGAGCCTACGGAGGGTCTGGCACCCATGATTGTGGATGAGCTGTTCACCTTGATTGGCAACTTGGCCAGCGAGGGGATTCCCATCGTCCTTGTTGAACAGAACGTCCATCGTGCCATCGGCTTGGTCAACCGTTTCTATATGCTAGAGCGCGGCTCGGTAGTACTCGATGGTGGCGCGAATCAAGCGGACCGCTCTGCGCTAATGGAACGACTGGCAGTCTGAGCTCAAAGCCCATTGGGCTGCCGATCACTCCAGAGATGGCGTCAAGACAATGGGGAGGCATCCCTAGCGTCTCCGAACGGCGCGCCCCCTCCGCGCTGCGCCCGCCGCCTGGCAAGCCCTCCGATACGCCCGCAGCGTCATCTCTGCCCGCTGCATCACTGTGTCCTCCATCGTGGCGGCGCCTCCGGCCAGTTCATCCGCCTGGGCCTGCAGCAACTCCGCCGGGCTCATGCCCGACGCCTCGCCCGTCAGCAGCGCAATGCCTTCGCTCACATGCCCCATGGTGTAGACATGGAACAGCCCGCGTTCCACCGCGTCTAGCACGCTGCGGTCCAGCATCAGGTGGCGTTGGTTGCGAGCGGGGATCAGCACGCCGTGGGTGCCGTCCAGCCCCGCCGTCGCGCAGGCGCGGAACCAGCCTTCGATCTTTTCGTTGATGCCACCCACGGGCAGCACTTCACCGTGCTGGTTGAGGGCACCGGTGATGGCAATGCCCTGGCGCAGCGGCAGCCCCGACAGGCTGGACAGCAGTGCGTACAGCTCCGCGCACGAGGCCGAATCGCCTTCCACACCGCTGTATTCCTGCTCGAACACGATGGAGGCATTGAGCGCCAGCGGCGCGATGTGGCCGAACAGGGCCATGAGGTAGCTGTGCAGGATGAGCACGCCCTTGTCGTGGATGGGGCCGGACATCTCCACCTCGCGCTCGATGTTGAGCAGCCCTTCGTGCCCGGCAAAGGCGCGTGCGGTGATGCGCACCGGAAAGCCGAAGCGGTAGTCGCCCAGGTCGATCTGCGTGA
>CALDGV010000654.1 GCA_937941745.1 uncultured Prosthecobacter sp.
CGGAGCCACGGTGACCTGCACAAAGCCGCCCAGTCCGAAGTTGGAATGCGCGGAGCGGGCCACCACGCCGTGGAAGGTGCCCACCACAGAAGGATCGAGGGGCAGGATGACCAGCTCAAACTCCAGCGCGGGGCCGGTGCCATAGGGGTTGGTGGCCTTGAAGACGAGCTTGCTCGGGATGTAGGCCGTCTTATCGGCGTTAAGCTTGCTCGGCGTCGTCGGCTTGCCGGAGAGGCGGCCCGTTTTGGCGTCGAACTTCAGGCCGGCCGGCAGGCCGCTCAGGCTGAAGCCGGTCGGGAAGTTTGTGGCCGTGACGAAGATGTCCACCGGCTCGCTCACCGAGATGGAGGGCGACAGCGGGATGGCATCCATCTCCGGCACGGCATCCACGACATGCACGGTGGTGTCACCGTTCGTCAGGAAAGGATCGTTACCGGGAGTGTCGAGGGTGACGAGGCAAGTGTAGTCGCCCGACTCCTCGGTCGTCAGCTTGGTGATGGAGAGCGCCGCCTTGTCCGCACCGCTGACCACGGCGCCGCTGACCTGCGTGCCGTTCGTCAGAGGCACGCTGTCGCGCTGCCAGGCGTAGCGCACGGTGACGCCTGGTGCTGTCGGAGCCACCACGGTGCACTTCAGGTTCAGGCTCGCGCCTCGTTTCAGGATCTGCGTGCCCTGGGAAAGGGTCACCAAGCCCAGGTAGGCCTGGCTGGAGGGCACCGGGGGGCCGACCGGGTTGTCTGCCACCACGTTGTAGGCGGCGGCGTCCGCCGCCTTGGTCGCCGCGATGGTGTAGGTGGCGTTGGTCGCGCCTGAGATGGCCTTGCCAGCCTTGTTCCACTGGTAGGTGATCACCGGATCTCCAGTGACGGTGGGGTTGAAGCTGGCGGCGGAGCCGAGCAGCACCAGCCGGCTCTGAGGCTGCACAGTGAAGACCGGCGCCTGCGGCAGGGCGCGCGTGCCGGTCAGCACGATGTCGAAGGGGTTTTCATCGCTGTCATTGCTGGCGATGCGCAGGGTGGTCGCGCGCGTGCCGTTGCCCTGCGGGCTGAAGGTCACGGTGAAGGTGGTTTCGCCGCCGGCGAGCACGCTGCTGCTGAGCGTGCCTGCGGCAAAGTCGCCGCTGTTGCCGCCGAAGAAGCTGGCGCTGAGGCCGGTCAGGGCGGCGTTGCCCGTGTTGCGGACTGTGAAGGTCTTCACGGCCTGCGTGCCGACCGCACCGAAGTCGATCGTCGAGCCGTTGTCGGTCAGTGGGTTCGCATTCTCCAGCACCTCAATTTCCGGCGCGGTGATGCCGGTGCCGCTGAGCTGGATGAAGAAGGGGTTTTCATCGGAGTCGTTGCTGCTGATCTCAAGCTGGGCGCTGCGCAGGCCACCTGCGGAGGGGGTGAAGGTCACGACAAAGGTGGTGCTGCCCGCCGCCACCACGCTGGCATCCGGGGCCGTGGTCACGGCGAATTCCGCCGCCTGCGCTCCGCCGAGGACCACATCCAGGCCGCTGAGATCGGCGTTGCCCGTGTTGCGGATGGTGAAGGTGCGCGCGGTGTCGGAGCCGATGGCGCTGCTGCCAAAGCTGTAGCTGTTGCCGCTCTCCAAGCTCACCGCCGCCGGGGCCTCCACCGCGATTTCGGGCTCCACCAGGCCTTCGCCTGTCAGGGGCACCTCAAAGCTCGTTTCGTCGGCATCATTGCTGGTGATCGTCAGTGTGGCGGTGCGTTCGCCGGCCCCAGAAGGCGTGAAGGTGATGAGCAGCGCATCGCTGCCTCCAAAGCTGATGCTGGAGCCCGTGAGGGGCGTGGTGATGACGAAGTCACTGGCATGGGTGCCGCTGATGCTGGCGCTGACATCCGTGAGCGCTGCGGCAAAGCTCATGTTCCGCACGACCACCGACTGCCGGTGCGTCTGGCCCACGCGGTGCGAGCCAAGGTCCACAGAGCCGACGTTGTCCGTCAAAACCTGGCCGATGGGCGATTCCACGCTGATTTCGGAGGTCGGTGCCGAGGCAGGCGTGCCAGCCAGGATGGTCTGCACCGGGCCGTAGGCGGGTTCATCAGGCAGCCCGTTGGTGTTGGCACGCAGGCGGTAGAAGTAGGTCCTGCCTGGGGCCAGGTCCGGCAGAACGGCTTGGCAGAGATTGCCGGTGAAGCCGGTGCCCGGCGTGGCGGAGGCACTGATGCGGTTGCCAAGCTCCGAGGTGGGGCCCCATTCAAACTCGCAGAGGATGGAGTTGCCGTTCGGGTTGGCATACCCCCGCAGGGTGGCGGTGTTGCCTGAAACCAGGGTGTAGAGGTTGCTGGCCGATGGGCTGTTGTAAGGCTGCGTCATCAGGGAGGGACCCGTGCCCACGCGGTAGAGCATGCCGCCGCCGGCGGGCTCCAGGTCTTCATTCGTGCCGCCGTTCTGGGTCAGCCCGTAAAAGCGTCCGTCCGTGTGCTCATAGAGGCCGCCCGCCGGAGTGAATGCCGCTGGTGTCTGCGGGCCCACCACGCCCTCCACCAGGCTGCGCACCTTGGTCACGGCGTTGGTGCTCGTGTTGATCTCATAGATCACCGCTCGGAGGCTGAGATAGTTCTGGTCTGGTGTCGCCAGATCCTTGGTGCCTTCCGTGCCGAGGAAACGGATCTCGCCTGCGGCAGTCTTGAACAGAGTTCCCGGGGTGACGCCCTGCCAGGGGAACGTGATTTCCGAATTCGTGAAGACCGTGGTGAAGGTGGAGGTGCTGGGCACATACTTGAAGATCGTCGTCGCGCCGGTGCCCCAGAGGTTGCCGTTCTCGTCGATCACGAGGTCCCCCACGGCTCCCGTGCTGCTGGGCAGGTGGTGCACGACCGTGAAGGCGCCGGAAGCCATCTCAATCTTGTAAAGAGTGCCGCTGGAGCTGCTGCCGCCCTGGGCGGTGACGCCCCAGATAAAGCCGTTGTCGTCCTCCACGAGGCCACCGGCAGGCCGGGAGCCTGTCGTTGTGGCGTTGGCGCTGAGGAAGGCATAGACGGGCTGATAGGTGCTGTCTGCCGGGTCGATCCGGAACACCACGCCGCTGATGCCGCCGGTGCCGCTGTTGGTCGTGCCCCAGATCGCGCCATCGCTCAGGGCACTGAGGGAAGCCTTCGGATTCGAGCCGAGGTTGCCGTTCAGAGCCTGCACCGTGGTGAAGGTGCTGGTGGCAGGGTCATACTTGAAGACCGTGCCATAGTTGGAGGCTCCGCCGCCGGTCTCCGTGG
>CALDGV010000655.1 GCA_937941745.1 uncultured Prosthecobacter sp.
CAGGACCGTAAGGACCGCCCTCGTGTGCCCATTTCCGCCAAGCTGGTCGCCAACCTGCTGGTGGCCTCTGGTGTGAACCGGGTGCTCACTGTTGATCTGCATGCGGGGCAGATTCAGGGCTTCTTTGATATCCCGGTGGATCATCTCTATGCCGGCCCCGTGCTGATCAAGGCCATCAAGGAACGCAACATCCCCGACCTCGTGGTGGTCTCGCCCGACGTGGGCGGCATCAAAATGACGCATGCCTATGCCAAGGCCTTGAATGCCCCCATGGCCATCGTCGCCAAGAACCGGGTGAGTGCTGACGAGGTGGAGGCGCTGAACGTCATTGGCGACGTTGCCGGCAAGAACGTCCTGCTTGTGGACGACCTGACTGAGACGGCGGGCACCCTGACGGCGGCTTCCGAACTGCTCCTGAAACACGGTGCCAAGAACATTTATGCAGGCGTCTCCCATGGCGTGCTGGGCGACAAAGGGCGCTCCCGCATCTCCAAGTCCCCGATCATTGAACTGTTTGCCACCAATTCAGTGCCACAGGCGCACGGTGAAAAGGTGACCTCCCTCGACATTGCCCCTCTTCTGGCCCAGGCCATTCTTCGCATTCACAGCGATGAATCGGTGACTTCTCTTTTTGAGATTTAAGCGGCCTGTTAACAACCCTTTGACATCCCCGAGTCGGCGTGTAGTCTCGCGCCCCTTTTCCCCCACCCTTAACTGTTCACTAGAACTCAAGCACCATGGCCAAGATTCTCGACCTCGTCGCCCAACCCCGCACTGTTTCCGGCACCGGAGCCGTCAATCGCCTCCGCAAGACCGGTAGCACGCCGGCCGTCGTCTATGGCCGCAAAGTGGCACCCGTGAACGTGCAGGTGGACACCAAGACCTTCACGAAAATCCTTCAGGGCAGCGCTTCTGACAACATCCTGGTCAGCCTCAAGCTTCCTGCTGGAGAGCAGCTTGCCCTGGTGCAGGAAGTGCAGCACGACCACCTTAAAGGCGGCATCACTCACATCGACTTCCACGCCATCGCCATGGATGAAGAAATCCATGCTGAAGTGCCCGTCGAAATCGTCGGTGAGTGCCCTGGCGTCAAGCTGGGCGGTCTTGTGGAAGCCATCCACCACACTCTGGAAGTGCGCTGCCTGCCGAAAGACCTTCCTGAGCACATCAGCATCGATGTTTCCAACTTGGCGCTCGGCAAGGCCATTCACGTGGGCGAAATTGCGCTGCCTGAAGGCGTTCGTGCCAAGCTGGCCGCTGACGTTGTCGTCGTCATGTGTGAAGAGCCTAAAGTGGAGGCTGAGCCCGAGCCCGCAGCAGCTGCCGCCGCTGCCAAAGCTGCCGCTCCTGCTGCCAAGGCTGCTCCTGCGAAAAAGTAACGACCCTGATTTCTGCCGCCTGCGGTGCCTGCCGATGATCCATCTCAGTCAGACGCGGGCGGCGTGATTCCCAGACTCATCGTCGGCCTCGGAAACCCTGGACTCGAATATCGCGACACCCGCCACAACATTGGATTCATGGTGGTAGATGAACTGGCCCGTCGACTTGGAGTTTCCTTCACTGAGGAAAACCGTTGGCATGGGCTGGTTGCCAAATTTGCCGGCGGTTGGCTTCTCAAGCCCCAGACCTACATGAATAACTCGGGACGGAGTGTTCGTGCGCTGAGTCAGTTCTACAAGGTCGCGCCCTCGGAAATGCTGGCTGTCTATGACGACGTGGATCTTGCCCTTGGACGGCTTCGCATGCGCCTTGCAGGCTCAGCCGGCGGTCACAATGGCATCAAGTCCATGATCCAATCCTTGGGAACTGAGGCTTTCCCAAGGCTGAAGCTTGGCATCGCCACCGAAGTCGGCCGCCCTGCGGGAGATCGTTTGGTCGGCCATGTGCTCGGCAAATTTCGCGAGGAGGAGCTGCCAACATTGAACCTCGTGATCCAAACTGCGGCTGATGCCGTCATCAGCGCCTTGCAAAACGGCCTTGCAGCTGCCATGAACCGGTTTAACCGGCCCTATTCTGTCTAAAGAAGAACCCCAACAACGAACACCCAGATGAAACGCAACTACGAAGCCCTGATCGTCCTCGACCTCAAAGGCAAGGAAGAGAATGTCGAAACCCTTGTCTCCAACATCGGCAAGGACTTTGAAAAAGCCGGTGCCAAGCTTGAGCAGATCGACCAGCTCGGCAAACGCGACTTCCCCTACAGCCCTCGCCACGTGACGAGCGGTTACTTCGTGAAGTATCACCTCAACGCCGACCAGGTCGCTCTTGAGTCTGCCCGCACCAAGCTGAAGCTGAACGAAAGCGTCTATCAGCAGTATTATCAGCGCGCCTGATCGGGTGTTGTCGCCTCGACTGCGAAACTTTGAATCAACCCGGCACACTTGGTGTGCCGGGTTTTTTGTGGTTAAACCAGCCTCACATACCGTCTTCCGGGCAAGGCGCGGATGACGCGTTTCATTTCGAGACGCATGAGGGTGACGTTGACAGTACCTGGAGTCAGGCCAGAGCGGGTGATGAGGTCATCAACATGCCTTTCCTCGGTGTCAATCGCCTGCAGAAGAATCTCTTCATCCAGGGTGAGGGCCGCGGCAGGCTTCGGAGTTTCTGTGCGCGGAGCTTTGGGGGCGGTGGGAAAGAGAGTCATCAGATCATCCAGCACATCCGCTCCATCCATCACAAGCTTCGCCCCCTGCTGAATCAGGCGATTGCAGCCTGCAGAAGTGGGTTTGTCGATCGGGCCTGGCACCGCATAAACAGCCCTGCCTTGCTCGGTGGCCTGCTGTGCGGTGATCAGTGAACCGCTTTTTAGTGGAGCTTCAGTCACCAAAAGCCCGCTGCTCCAGCCTGCCACCACCCTGTTCCGGTAGGGGAAGGTCTGTCTGTCAGCCATCCGGTCCACCGGGTATTCGCTCACTACGGCCCCGTTCTCAGCAATCCGTTGTGCCAGTGCCATGTTCTCGGGCGGATAAAGCTTTCCGATGCCCGAACCAATGACCGCCACAGTTCGCCCCTTGGCTGCCAGAGCCGCCTCATGCGCAGCTGTATCAATGCCCCGGGCAAGGCCGCTGATGACGGTGTAGCCCGAATAAGCGATCTGGAAGCTCATCTTCTTCGTGGCATTCATGCCGTAAAGCGTGGCATGACGGCTGCCGACGATGCCGATGGCATTGTGGTCCTTGGGAGTTAATTCACCCCAAACGTAAAGCACCAGCGGCGGATCATGGATGGCTTTAAGCAGCGGCGGATAAAGTTCGTCTTCCTGAGTGAGAATGCTCAGCTCTCTCTCCCTGATTTTCCTCAGCTCCAGTTCCAGGTCGATTTGCGCCTCCCAGCCTGCGATCTCCTCGGCCTGCTTGCGCCCAAACCCCTCCATTTCAGCTATCTCCGCCGCCTTGGCGCTGAGAATGCGTTCAGGGGTCCGAAATCTTGCCAGGAGTTTCCGAACACGCACGGGTCCCACCTGGGGAATGAGATTCAAAGCGATCCATGCTTCCGTTCGCGTCATTCACCCAATGCAGCCGATACTGCTGGCCTTCCGCAAGCCAAAAAGCCTGGCCTCAGTAAATCGTGCTACCGGCGGATGTGCAGGAAATAGTTCACCCCTTCTGGTTCCCAGTGGATTTGGATCTGATCCAAGGAAGCCCCCGCCCGGGACGCCAGAGAAATCAAAGTCTCACGGCTCCGATGATAAAGATGCCAATGGCCGAAGATTTCCATGTAATCCCGGCTTGGGTTGAAGTCTGAAAAATTCCCAACGATGACCTCGCCGCCAGGTTTGACCGCCTTTAGCAGGGAGGTCAACAGGTGCACGAAAAGCCTGTCCGACAAATAGTCGAAGAGGCCTGCCGACCATACGAGGTCATACGAGCGTGCTGGCGTATGCTTGAGGACGTTGCCGTGGTGAAAGGTAACCTTGTCCAGCCATGGCGTGCACAGTCGCTTCCCATAAGCAATCGCGTGGGCATCCATGTCCACACAGTCCACCGACAAGGCGGCATCTGGCTGCTCCAGCAGAAACTCGCGCAGGTCACGGCACGGACCAGAGGCCACATTGAGCAGCTGAAGCGGCTCGCCATCCTGCATCGCCAGTTGCTGAGCCATCAAACTTTGAAAATAAGCTTTGCGGTTGCGCACAGCCACAGGCGCCGCCTGGGCATGAAAAAACAGGTCCCAACGGCGCAGTTCCGGCGTGGAGCAAAGCTGCCGGGTGTAAATGTGATCAATGATTTCAAAATCCCCGCTGTAGCCATATTTTCGCTCCCAGGCTTCCGCCTGCATCGTGCCAGGCAGGTAGCTGCGGGTAAGGTGGTCGGCATACGCCGCCAGTTCGGAATGCGAAACCAGCCCTGCCCTCGCGGCATCAGCCAGATGACGAATGGCCCGGTTGAGGATGGCATACTCTGGGGGCAGGGGACCTCCCTTTGAAACGAAGTCTTGCAGCAAATCATCGAACTGCGAGAGCAGGCGCGGGTTATGCCGGACTGCCGTGGATGTTCGCGCCAATTTCAAGGAGGTGGAGGCTGTCATGCGGGTGTTGAGTTATTAAAATATCAAGCTCGGCAGATAGTTTATGAGTTAATTTTATTAAAATAAGCCGATAGTCATGAGGCGGCGAGGATAAAAGTTCAAATTTCCCCTCCGCGTTTATGGAAAATTGATTCCCTGCAGTCAGTTGGTTCTCAGGGCATTTCAGGAGCTTTCAGGGACCTGTTTCAGGGCACTTTTTTGTCAAACAATCGGGCTCTCGGGCTTCCAACCGGTTAAAGTGAGCTCCAAAGGCAGCAGCTTCTGGGAGGGGCAAGCATCTTCATCATGTTTGCAGTTGCTCGCCTTTGAAAAACGATCTAGACAAATTCAGCTTGAGGATTCCGGATCGACTTCAGGCCTTGAAATCAATTCAAGATTCGGGCTGTGGCTCAGCCTGGTAGAGCGCTTCGTTCGGGACGAAGAGGTCGTGGGTTCGAATCCCGCCAGCCCGACCACCTTCTAAGGTGGTCTTATCCAAGGAGTTCCATAGACTCCGGCCCTTCCAAGAAGGTGTCCCATGCCGCCCTCGCACAGCCTACCTTGAGTGACTGAAAACGACACGAAAAGCCCCAATTTCCAACCATCGGGGGGGCAAAATAGGGGGGCTGAGCTTGCGAGAGAACGTTATTTCACTTGTAGATCGAAACCTGATCCTTAAGTAGAACGACTCAACTAGCCATGAATAAAGAGGGCCTCAGCGAGCGCGACATCTGCTCGAAGTTCATTACGCCCGCGATCCATGCAGCGGGGTGGGAGCTTCATCAGTATCGTGAAGAAGTCCAGTTGACGAAAGGCCGGGTGCTCGTGCGTGGCCAGTTGGCGTCGCGTATCCAGAACCCTGATGCACGGGGTGGCCCAAAGAGGGCTGACTATGTGTTCTACGGCCCCCCGAATCTGGCTCTGGCCGTCGTCGAGGCGAAGAGAAACATCTATTCTGTCGGCCACGGGATGCAGCAGGCGCTGCTCTATGCCGAGATGCTTGACGCGCCCTTCGCTATCAGCGCAAATGGCGACGGCTTCTTGATCCATGACCGCACGGGAATATCCCAGCCCGTTGAGTGGGAGCAGGAGCACTTCCCCAGCTACGAGCAACTATGGTCTATCTACCAGCAGGACAGGGGCATCATGGCACCCGCTCAGCTCAGCCTGCTGGCCCAGCCTTATCACACGGACTCGTCAGACAAAGAGGCGCACTACTACCAGAAGGTCGCGATCAATCGCACCATCACAGCCATTGCTCTGGGCCAGCAGCGCATCCTGCTCGTGATGGCCACCGGCACCGGCAAGACCTACACCGCCTTCCAGATCATCTGGCGCTTGTGGAAATCCAAGGCCAAAAAGCGCATCCTCTTCCTCGCGGATCGCAACATCCTCGTCGATCAGACCATCCAGCAGGACTTCGCGCCTTTTGGCGAGAACATGCACAAGATCACCAACCGTGAGGTGAAGAAGAACTTCGAGATTTACCTCGCGCTTTATCAGGCGGTCACGGGCAAGGAGGAATGGAAGCAAATCTACAAGCAGTTCCCCGCCGACTTCTTTGATCTCGTGGTCATTGATGAGTGCCATCGTGGCAGTGCCGATGAAGATT
>CALDGV010000656.1 GCA_937941745.1 uncultured Prosthecobacter sp.
CTCATGCCGAAGCCGCCGCCGACGGTGATGGTGTAGCCTTCGACCTCGCCATTCACGACGTGCGGCACGAGGCCGACGTCCTGGGAGTAGATGTCCGCGTCATTGAGCGGCTGGATGGCCACGCCGATCTTGAATTTGCGGGGGAGATAAACTTTGCCGTAGATGGGATCGTCGCCCTCGGCGGCCTTCGTGGCCTCACGCACGGCGGGGTTGACCTCGGGGTCTTTGATCCAGTTTGGCTCGATCTTTTCACCATCGAGCCAGATGTCGGCGTAGGCGCTGGAGCGCCACAGGAAGCGCTGGCTGATCTCTTCGGTGAGTTTTTGCGTGTCGGCATGCACGGCGTCCTTGATCGGCGCGGCGGGGCCCATGGTGTTGCGCACGACATCGCCGCAGGCACCCATCGTCGAGAGGCCGCTGTGGCAGACGTTGCTGATGACTTCTTTGACGCCGCCTTTGAGCACGCCGTGGAGCTGGATGCCCTGGCGGTTGGTGAGGCGCATGTTGCCCATCGCTTTGGTGCAAAGTGCGTCGTGAATCATCCACTGCTCGGCGGTGATGCGGCCGCCGGGCATCTTGCTGCGGATCATGAAGCTCCAGGCCTTCTCTTTCTTCTCCTTGGAAAGCTGGGCACGCAGGTCACGGTCGTCCTGCTGGTAGGAGCCGTGGTGCTTCATGAGGATGTTGCTGTCCTCCGGGATGCTGGGGGTGTTGGTGTCAGCGAAAAGCTCGGCGAGCTGGCCACGGAGGCCGGCGGAGGCAAGCTTGATTTCTTCAACGGAGGCTTTGGACATAGGGGAAGGTCTAAATTGGGGGCTGCCAGACTCGCGCATTCACGAGGGAAAGCAAGAAATCATCCCATTTATACATACTTTGTCTATCGGAAAAGTGGGCAATTTGCCACAAACTCTCTCGGATCGGCTTCATTCCGAACTCTCACTTCAGTTTGGAGAGTTTTTTGTCACTCCGGACATAGACCGCACCGTCACTGATCGCAGGGGTGCAGAGAATCGTGTCCTTGAGTTCGACGCTGTGGATGACTTCACCTTCCTTGGCAGTGGTATCCACGACCTGGAAGTCTCCACGTTCGCTGGCAATGTAGATGTATTTGCCCGCAGCAACTGGTGAGCCACTGAAGGGGCCTTTGAGGCGGAGCTTCCAGGCTTCATCTCCATTTGCAAGGCTGCCTTTCACAAGGACTCCAGCGCCGTTGAGCACGTAGATCGAATCACCCAATACAAGAGGGCTGCCGGTGCCGGGCTTGAGTCCGCTGGCACGCCACAACTGAGAAACGGCACCTTTCTCAGGAACCAAGGCGGTGACACCGTTCGAAGGCACATAGATGGCATCTTGAGTGACTGCGGAGCTGGGGATGGTGGCAGCACCGTCGGTATAGTCCCACTCAATCTCACCTGTTTTTGGATTCACCCCCGTGAGGCCTTTGCTGGACTGCAAAGCCACCGTGCCCTTGAAGACAACCGCGCTGGTCCAGTTCGCGGCTTTCGGACGTTCCTTTTTCCAACGATTCTTGCCCGTGGCCACGTCGATGCCGACGGCAATGGATTCGCTGTCGTTCTCCGCCTGCACCACGAGCGTGTCACCGACCACGACGGGTGAAGAGGACATGCCGAGGCTGTTGCTGGCGTTGGCATAATCAAAAGTCAGCCCGCGCAGCCACAGCAGGTTGCCCGCGAGGTCGAAGGCGAAAAGGTCGTTTGATGAATACAGCGCGAAGACGCGCTCGCCATCGCTGCAAGGGGTCGGCGCGGCCACGCTGGTCTTGTTGTGCGCCATCGTGCGGCCCGTGGCCTTCATCACACGTTCCCAGAGCTTCTTGCCATCGGCGGCACTGAAGCAAAACACATGCAGGTTCGACTGATCCGGTCCGCTGGAGCAGGTCACAAAGACCTTGTTCCCGACCACGATGGGGCTGCTCAGGCCGCGCCCTGGCAGTTCGACCTGCCAATTGACGGCGACTTTTGGACCAGGAGCCGTAGCTTCGGTGGAAACAGCGGAAGCATTCGGGCCGCGAAACTGCGGCCAGTCGGCGGCAACAGCAGAATGGCCAAGCAGCGCGAAGGCAAAAAGGGAAAGGGTAAGCTTCATGATGATCAACAAAAGAGGTTATTTGGCAGCCAAGATCGCCGTGCCGGTGTCGTCACAGATGCGTAGCTGGAACTGCCATTCGACGGTCCAAGTTTCGGTCTGCTCGTTTTGGCAGCACTTCACAAGGATCTGGTTTTTGCCTTTCTTGAGGTGAATGGGCAGCTTGTATTGATCCAGCTTCGCGCCGCGATGGTATTCATCACGGGCGAAGATGAGCTGGCCGTTGAGCCAGACCTTCCAGCCGTTTTTGCAGCCGAGGCGGATCTGGGCCTCGCGCTCCTCAGCGGAGTCAAACTCGGTGTAGGCATAGCCCGTGACCTCCTTCAGCATGGTGTAGGGCTTGTTGAAGTCGATCTGGCCGTATTCGTCCGTGCTGGTGAAGTTGATCCACTTCACATCGCCTGTTTTTCCTGGGTAGGTGGCCGTGAGGTCGATCTTCTCTTCAGGGGGAAAGACGGTGTCGAAGCCCTTGCGCTCAACATTGGTGAAGGGAGCGATCAATTTCCAACTGCGCACGAAGCCGAAATGCGTGGGCAGATCAACGGGGCTGCCAAGGTCCTTGAGCTTTTTGGCGAGGTCCTTGATCTGGTCTTCGTCACGTGCGCCCTTCATGGCCTGCTGGTAGGAAGCTAAAGCGGCATCCTTCTTGCCCTGCTCCAGGGCTTCATCGCCCGCGCTCGTGAGCTTCGATACAGGATGGCGGCGGAGCTCGCTGCTGGGGTCCTCAAGAAGCTGCGGGGTGATTTTCTCCGCCAGTTCAGGCTTCGCCCGCTGGATCAGATCAAAGGCGACGACACGAGCTGCGGCGCTGTTCTTCGTATCCATGAGGAAGGCCTGCACGGCTTCGACAGGCAGTTTCTTGGCCTCGATCGCCCGATCAGCCACGACGCCAATGGCGGCCCGAAGCCAGTTTTCAGCCAGAGGATTGGCGCCATTCATCGCGGTGAGGATCTCTGGCAGCGCGGCGGGATCGGCTTTGCTGATCTGCTGCCAGGCGGCCGTGGCTTTTTCATTGCCCTCCCCTTCTTTCTGCACGGCCCGCAGAGCTGCGAGAGGCTGCTCCAGGCTGGCAGCAAAGGTGGCGGAGGCGAAAAGAAGTCCGAAAAAAGCGGCGGGGAGTTTCATGCGGGATGGGGGAGGCTACCCGCAAAGAACGCTGCTGAGCAAGGAACAGTTTCGAGCCAGAAGAATGAGGTTCCATCTTGCAGCCTCAGCCTGACATTCGTAAGCCGGGAAAGCGCCATGCTTCCTTCCATCAACAACCTCAAGCTTCCCGACGTCTGGCAGCACCAGGCGGTGAACTTGCTGCGTGAAGGCTGCGATGTGGTGGTCAGTGCGCCGACCGGAGCCGGCAAGACCTATATTTTTGAGCTGCTGCACCAGTCACGCTCGCTCCAGGGCCAGGCTGTTTACACGGTTCCCACGCGAGCCCTGGCAAACGACAAGTATGCGGAGTGGCGCGACGCCAAGTGGGACGTGGGAATCGCGACCGGAGACGTGTCAGAAAACGTCACGGCACCCGTGCTGGTGGCCACGCTGGAGACTCAGCTGGAAAGGCTGGTCCGAGGAGAAGGCCCGGCACTCCTGGTGATCGATGAATACCAGATGATCGGCGATGGGCAGCGGGGATCACACTACGAGGCGGCGATCGCGCTGGCACCGCTGGAAACACGACTGCTGCTGCTGAGCGGCTCGGTGGCCAACCCTGAAGATGTCACAGCCTGGATGCAGCGCCTGGGCCGCCGAGCCGAGGTGGTGATGACCAAGGAACGACCCGTTCCCCTGGACGAAACGCCCTGGGAGACATTGCCCCAGCGCATGGCACGGCATTTCGAGCAGTTCTGGCCCAAGTTTGCCGCGGCGGTGATGCTGGCGGACCTCGCCCCGCTGCTCATCTTCTCACCCCGGCGGAGGGAGGCGGAAAACATCGCACGCCGGCTTGCCAGCGACCTGCCTGCAGGAGACCCGCTGGAGCTCACACCGGAACAGCGTGCCGTCTGCGGCAAGGATCTGGCCAATCTGCTGGAGAAACGCATCGCCTACCATCACAGCGGGCTGAGCTATGCTGCCCGGGCAGGCGTGATCGAACCTCTGGCGAAAGCAGGCCAGCTGCGTGTGGTCGTGGCGACGATGGGCCTCGCTGCGGGCATCAATTTCTCCGTCCGCAGTGTGCACGTGGCCGCGACGACGTTTCACGATGGCAAGAGCGAGCACAAACTCGCGCCTGACGAACTTTTGCAAATGTATGGCCGGGCTGGGCGCAGGGGGCTGGATGAACGCGGTTACGTGGTCACCACAAGGCAGAGCCCATCCCTCTTCGATGCGCGGCCGGCACGGCTTCACCGCAGCAATCTTCTGGCATGGCCGATCTTCCTCCGCGTGATGAGGCATGCTGCCCAGACCCAGCAGAACCCGTTTGAGGAGGCCGAAAAATTCGCCCGGCGGCTTTTTGCCAAAGCTCCGCCACTGCTCGGACTGGAGGAGGAGGTGCCTCAGGGGACATTGCAAAGCGGTCTGCAGGAAGCCCAGGCTCTGTTTGGCCTGGAGGCCACAGAAAAGCAGATGCTGAACTCGCGTGGTGAATGGGAACGCAAGCCCGGAACGCCCCCGGAATGGCTGCCCTTGGCCCAAACCTGGGTGGCTGGCACCGACAAGATGGCCCCTGCCCTGGGCACACCTGGATTCGTGGCGCACTTCGCGCATGGGATCGGACGTGTTGGGAGGCTGGAGAAGGATCGCTACGGCGTGGAGGTCCCGCTGGGCTCGAAGATCGAAGATCAGCCAGGAATCGTAAAGCCGACCAAGGGCCTTCGGAGGATGCTGAAGCTGCCTCGTCGGCTCGAAACGATCTCCGTGGAGGAGATTGAAGTGCTGCATGGTCACCTGCTTGCCGAAGCTCTGCGGGATGCCTACCAAAGCGGCCTCGAGCACGAAACCCAGGGGCTGCCTGTCCTGCGGTGCACGGTGGAGAAGGAAGGGCTTGTCTTTGCAGTGTTCGACCTCGGTGACATCTGCGTGCCCGTGCACCGTGACTCGTTTGATGTGCCTTTGTTCCGCACGAAGGAGCGCATGCAGGTGGTGCGGCGTGAAACCGGTGTGCAAGCACCCGAGGCGTCTGCATCCGACCGGCAGCCTCGCGCAGGTTCGCCGATCCACGCGTGGCGTTCGCTTGGGCTGATTGATGAAAAAGGCGTGCCGACACGGCGCGGGGAGATCTTCTCCTTTTTTCAAGGCGGAGAAGGGCTGGCCATCGCAGCGGCGCTCGAGGATGAAGGCTACCGGATCGACGACCTCGTGCGCCATCTCGCGAACCTTCGTGGAGGCACGAAGTTCGACCTGCCGATCAGTTGCGACAGCGAAAGGCTCGGCGCCGTATCGCGGAACACTTTCGGATTCATCAACCACCAAGGCTACCTCGAAAGCGGCCTGCCGCCTGATTATGGTGAAGGCACCTCCGAGCTGCTCGACGCCATGCTGCACCCCGAAAAAGGTGGCGACCGCGACCTGCGCCCCGCCGATGTGGCCGAGGGAGACATCTCGCGTGCCTACATCGAGTGGCTCAGCCTGCTGCGCCACATCATTCACGCCCCGCAGCACCCCTGGCGACGCTGGCAGGCTCTGCAAGAGGAGTGCACCCGGGCTCTGAAGCACCATGGCAAAGCCCTGCGCCATCTTTTCTACCTGGACCTACCGCCCCTGACGAACAAGCAGAAGCATGGGAAGACACGGCATCACCTCATGACAAAGTAGGCAATAGACAGCCCTGGCCTGCAGCAGCTACAGGCGGGATTGATACAGCAGCCGCCCCGACGAATCGAGGACCAGAAGCTGTGCTGATTCAATTTTGGTTTTAGACTTGGCTATGAAATAGCTAGTGCCAGACTTTCTCCCAGCAAAATTAGACTGACTTAATTCATTGATGATCTGACTGTCTATTTCCCAAAACACTTCAAAGGCGGCTGAAGCGATCTCACCTGCTGGAATTTGAGCAACTTTGGCCTTTCGCAGCTGCAAGGCGCGGTATTTGGAAGGCCTGGACTCGCTGGTGTCTTTTTCTAAAACATAACCAATTAGCAGCAGAAGGGTCACATCAGAGAAATCTTCAGCTCCACTGTTGCTGATTTGCGCCTGATAAGCCACTCCAGTGCTCTTTTCCGTCCCTTTCGATGTGGGCTGCTTGATGCGTTTGAGGTTCGTTTTGGAGGTCTTTGTCAGTGTCGCCCGCAGTCGCGATGCCGATGGGCTGAGTGATGGCATTTTGAGGCTGAGCCATTTCAACACCTGGGGAAGGTGGATGGGCTCGACATCATCCATCCTGACATCATGAGTTTTTCCAGTAGCAGCCTTGAGAATAACCCGGTCAAAGTTGACGGCTTCGATTTTGCCTGTGCATCTCCCATCTTTACCAGAGGCGGTGATCGTTCCGGCATCCTGGGAGTGAACGGCCGTGGAGAACGCTAGAAGCAGCAGGATGATGCGTGTCGGACAGCTCATGATGAACTCGAGAATGATGATTTCTGTTTTCCAGGTCAATCCTTGTCTTTAGCTGCTGCTGAGCGGGCTCCCGGCATGTTATGCCTGACAAACGGAATCGATGTTTGACAGCACGCCTTTTCTCTCGCTACACGGTCTCACCGAACTCACTCATGAACCTGCCGAACAAGCTGACCGTCGCCCGACTGATCCTGACAGCGGTGTTCGTCGTATGCTTTTACATTCCTTGGAGCCATGCCATGACGGCGGCGCTGCTCATTTTTTCAGCAGCTTCCATCACGGACTATCTGGACGGCAAGATCGCCCGCGCCCGCAATCTGGTGACCAACTTCGGCAAGCTCTTCGACCCTCTGGCAGACAAGGTGCTGATTGCCGCTGCATTCATTCTGCTCGTCGAGCGCACGGAAATGAAGGCCTGGATTGCCATCGCCATTTTAGGACGTGAATTTTTCGTCACCGGCATCCGGCTGATCGCGGTGCAGAAGGGTGTCGTTCTGGCTGCGGAAAGGCTGGGCAAGCACAAGATGGCCTGGCAGATCCTCACCGTGCTGTATTTCCTGCTCAGCGCCGCCTCGGCGGAGGCCCTGTTTGGCTTCCTGCGCCCTTGGCTGGAACCTTCGCCTGCTCACTGGTGGGCTGGTGCCACGATCGTGGGCATCACCACTGCTTTGACGGTGATCTCCGGCTTCAGCTACTTTTGGAAAAACCGGCAGCTCTTTGATGACGCCTGATCGTCCGCCTTTGCGCTGTCAGGAAATCAGCTCCCGGATGGGCGCCCCCTGGTCGATGATGAAATTCGGCCTGCCTTGATGGTCGGTGTAGGTGGCATCGAGTGGCACGCCCATGTGGTGATAGATCGTGGCGGCCAGATCACCAGGAGTCACCGGCCGTTCAGCGATCTCACCTCCGTCCTTGGTGGAGGCACCGATGACCTGCCCATGCCTGAAACCTCCGCCAGCCAGACACATGGACATGACCGCCGGCCAGTGGTTGCGGCCATCCGTGCTGCCCTGCGTGCCGAGGTTGGGCGTGCGGCCAAATTCCCCCATGGCAATCACCAGCGTGTCGTCCAGCATGCCTCGCTCGGCGAGGTCTGTGACGAGGGTGGTGATCACATGGTCGAAGACGGGCAGCAAAGGACGGAGCCCATTCCAGATCCCTCCATAAGGAGGAATGTTGTCGCCGTGGTTGTCCCAAGTTCCCGAGGCACCATGATTGCTCAGGTCGATCGTCACAAAGGATGAACCGCGTTCGACCAGCCGACGGGCCAGCAGCGCCTGCCGCGCCCAGTCATGATCCCCATACTTGTCCCTGACTTTTTGCGGCTCCTTTTCCAGGTCAAAAGCCTCCTGGGCCCGCCCTCCGGCAACGATGTCGAAGGCTCTCTGCCCGAAACTGTCCATTGCCCCCATCATGCCGCTGGAGTCGATCTCCGCGCGAAGGCCATCCATCTGCCGGCTGAGCGTCTGGCGCGCGTGCAAGCGGTCCATGCTGAGCCCGGAGGGAAGCTGGAAGAGCTTGGCGGCATTGTTGCCATCAAACGGATCATACTGGGTGCCAAGGTAGCCCGCCCAGCCCACGTGCGACCTCGACTTCATGTTCAGCACCACATAGGGCGGCATGGCTGGATGGTTGGCGCCGTGATGCTTGGCCACAATGCTGCCAAAGGAAGGGTAGAACTTCGCCTTGGGGTTGGTTCGCGGCTCATTCGCGAGGTTGGCGGTCTGCATCACCATGTTAGGCTCATGGTTGCTGAAGCGGCAGTCCACCGAACGAATGAGGGTGAACTTGTCGAGCATCGCCGCCTGTCTGGGCAGAAACTCACAGATGCGCACGCCAGGCAGCCGGGTCGGAATGGTCTTGAACGGGCCGCGGTTTTCGATGGGACGATCCGGCTTGGGATCCCAGGTGTCGATGTGGGAGGGACCTCCTGTCATCCAGAGCAGGATGACGGATTTCCTGCTGCCAGCAGACTTGCCTTGAGCCTGAAGCTTCAACAGTCCAGGCAGGCTCAGCCCCGCCAGCCCGGCAAGGCTGGTCTTCAGCACGGAACGCCTGCCATGAACCACCACGCCATCGCGGAGGCGAGGGTTCATGAAGGTGAAGGCGTGTCCGCCGCCGTGACCAAGGCAGCCTTGAGGTGAAGATGTCATCGTGCCATCCATACGCAGCCCCGCCTGGGCCTCTAACTTGGGCTGAAAGGATAGCCAGCCATCTCGAACAGCCTCAACGGACCGGATTGGCTGGATTCAAGGGATGGCTCTCCTGGGTTTCAGATTCGATAGGGACGTGCGATTCACCCATGATCCGAAGAATCCGCCATAGATGCATCGCCGCCTCAGCCCTGGAAAGAGGAAGACCCGAACGCGCAATGTCGTGATCCTTGCCATCCACCAGGCCGGGGCTCACAGGCAGCTTCAGCCGGGTCAGCCAGGCATGCAGAGTGGCCCAGGTGGCAGGCTGATCCGGGCTGAATGTTTCCGCCAGCGGCGCAAAGTCACCCCAGCTCACCATCGCTTCAATGAAGGCACGGTCAGGGTCATCTTGGGCCACATCCTGGTAAAGCGGCTGGGAAGGTGACGGCCAGTCTTTAGCGTCTGGAAGGCTGCGGCAAACCCGGGCAAGCAGACGCGCCAGCTCTCGACGCGAGAGGGTCTTCTCAGGCCGGAAAAAGACATCTTCTGGCTCAGGCCGCCAGATCCCGCGCACACAGAGCATGTTCACAGCCTCAAAGTGAAGGTCGTCCGGAGAAAGATCCTGCCAGGGCCAGAGCTGCACACCAGGCCCGCCATGCCCACGGGCCAGCTTGAGTTGCAGCTCTCGAATTCTGGCCGTGTCAGCCACGACCTGGCGCGGTGCCACTTCATCTCGCAGGCTCATCCAGGCCAGGGTGGCGGCGGACTGCCCCACCAGCATCATCTGGCCGTGCAGGCGCAGCGCCGACTGCACCACACTGCTGACACCGATGTTCTTCCCACAACCGAGCAAACCATCCATCTCGACAGGCACCAGTCCTCGCAACGGGAAGACCGCGCGGTCGGTATCCGTATGCCAGCCACGTTCCTTGGTGTGGATGAACTGCCAGGGACCATTGCGGTCCTCGGTGAGGAATTTCCGGCGGGTGGGGTGGAAGTCGATGTTGAACTGAAAGGCAAACGCCGCATCCGAGGGCATTACCCTGGCCCACTTCGGCTCGCGAGAAGCTGCACGAATGTCCTGCTCACGCAGCATGTAGAGCGCTTCGAGCCGCAGGCCTTCACGGATGTAAGGCTTGGGCGGCAGACGATCCTTCGTGCCAAACTCGTCGGTGAGTTTCATGTAGCGGAACGACTGTGGAAAGTCCCCCACACGCTCATGCACCACCGTCTGCAGGTGATGCAGGACGCCCAGCGCATGCTGCTTGGCATCTTCGAAGATGATGCGGCGCTGTGCAGGAGAGAGGGCGACGATGTTCTTCTTCGATGCACCCGGCTCCGTCTTTTCCAGAGCATCCACCACCCGCTGGGGCAGCTGGCAGAGCGGATAGTCCTGCACCGGGTAGTTGATGAACGTGGCCTCCGTGCCTGGCGCAAAGCCATTGTGCCAGCGGTCCACCAGACGCCGATGCGTGTAGGGGCTGTTGCCGCTGGGAGAGTAGATGCCCGAGCTCATGTCGCTGTCTGTCCAGGGCACACCCTTGTCCAAGGAAGCAAATGAGCGGGGATCATACCCGGCAGGGCGAGGGACCGTGGCATCCTGCCCCTGGGTTTCCCGCAGCACGACGCAGTAGGAAATCGGGTTCATTTCCTGGATTCCAGCATCATCAAAGGCAGCTGGGGCGCTGTCCTCGCCAAAACGAGACTTCAAATCCGGTCCGGCACCATATTGGGCTCCACTGAGGCGGATCACATCTCCCCAGTCTGAGGAGTCGAGCGTGATCCTGGACCTCACTTCGAGGGTTTGCTCAGGGCCGTCAGGCCTCTGGAAGAGGACACCGGCAACCGCTCCCTTCTGCACCAGAACCTTTTTGGGTTCCCAGCCGCTGATCACACGCACACAAGGGGCTTCGGCCTTCATCCAGTCATCAAAAATCCGCCTGGCAGCAGCCGGCTCGATGGTCTCCGTGCCACAGAAGGCGTTGCCGGGGCAAGCCTTGCCATACTTGGCAGAATTGTGAGCACGGATGCGGCGGACCATTTCCAGAAACAGTCCGCTGCGAGGGAAGTTGGTGCGCTTGCCATTGACCACGATCCACTCATCCAGGCAGCCCACGCCCTCGGCGCTGAACTGTCCGCCGAGCCAGTCGAAGTCATTCACCAGCACCACCTTTTTCACCCCAAGCCGTGCCGCCTGGATGGCCGCCGCACAGGCGGACTCGTTCCCTCCTACGATCAGGAGATCGGTTTCCAGCACTTCAGCAGAAGCCAGGCAGGCGAAAAAAGCAGGGAGCAGAAATTTCATCCACCCAAACTCGCCCGCTTTCGCAGGATTCTTGCGCCCGAATTGAGATCATGGTGCTCGCACGAGCCTCACATAATCCAGCCCCGCGTAGCGGTTCTGCACGGCGTTTGGGTTCGTGCCAGTGATTTTCAAGGTCAGCTTGTGCAGACCAGCAGCAAGCTCACCAACATCGTGCTGCAGCACACCCGTCGTGCCGACCTTGGCAAACTGATAGAGGTCAACCGGAGCACCAAGAGGCTTTCCATCAAACACGGGCTGTACGATGGCGAAGTCAGGAGCACAGGTGAGGACCAGTTCGAGCCTGTAGGAGGCTTTTTGCGGAGCTGACAGCTCGATTTCGAGTGTGTCCCCCACTTTGCCGCCGCTCCAGAACAGCTGCGAATCACCGCTCCAACGTGAGCCTGTGAAGTTTTTCATGTTTTGGGTCTTCGCTGCTCCTCCGCTCGCCTTGGCGGTGACAGCAAGGGATTCACCTTCAAGCGCGCCTGGCACACGACCTGTGGCTTCGTCAATGGGAGCCGCTGGACCCTTTACAGGAGCGCTTTCGGCTACTTCGAGACGTTTCGGCTGCGCGGCCTGCCATTCAGCTTCGCTCACGTTCTTCACACGATGGATCAGAACGTGCGCTCCCTTCATGCCTCCGGCGAGAAGATCGGGCAATCGGTCGCCATTCGCGTCTTTGACGATGAGCTGGCGGCCAATGCCGGATTCGCCATCGGCCTTCATCGGCAGCCAATCAATGCCATCCTTGCCACGTACGAGTTTGAACCAATAAACCACCGCGCCATCATTCCAGCCGTGCGATTTTTTGTGGTGCGACCAGTAGGTTTTGCCGGTGACAATGTCCTGCAAGCCGTCGCCATCCATGTCGGCGAGCTGGACGCTGTGCAGCTCGCTGAAATAGACGCCGTAGCGGTTCAGGCCGGGGCGGTCGCCCATGATGAGATGCTCTTGAAAACCCTGCGGCGTCTGCTCATGCCACGCGAGGCCATACTCGTGCGCGGCAAGGCCGGTGATGACGTCGTTGTCGCCATCGCCATCCACGTCGTAGGCAAACATCTCTGCGCCGCCGCGCTGGGCAAAGACGGCCTTGTGCAGGGTCCACAGTCCCTGCGTAAGATCCTCCGGCTGCTCGAACCAGCCATCCTTCATGAGCACATCGAGCCGACCGTCGCCATTCACATCCCCAACGCCCAGACCGTGGCCAAAACGCTCCGGCGCGATGCGCTCGGAGATCGGATGAAAATTCCACGGCTCCAATCCATTCGCCGGATTGATCTCCACATAGCCAAAGTAGCCGTCGCGGGTGCAGACGAGCTCCGGCACGGCATCGCCGACGAGATTCGTGAAGTGTGGCGACTCGTTCGAGACCCAATCGAAGACCTGATGCTTCGGCCAGGGGGCATCGTGGCCTTCTTTGCCGGGATTTTGATGCACGAAGGCCGGTGTGCCTGGAAAGCCAGCCGTAAGCACATCGACAAGGCCGTCCTTGTTGAAATCGTAAGGCCAGGAGAAGAAGTTGTTCGCGTAGCCTTCGCGATTCTGCGGCGCGGCCTGGTAGATGAGCTTTTTCGACTTGAACTCCGGCCCTGCGAACCAAAACGGCCCGTGAATCACATCCACCTGCCCGTCCCCATCGATGTCCGCCGCATTGATGCCCTCAGAATAGTAACGATCCGTCAGCTGGATACGCTCAAATGAATGAATCTGCCAAGATTCTGCCTGAGCCACAGCGGCAACGAAAAGCATCGGTAAGATTTTCATGGCGCCATTTTAAGGACGGCCATGCCAGATGGCGAGACTTCAAACCGAAAAGCTCTGGCAGCCCTCTTCAGACCAGCTCTGCAGGCTGTGCCAGACCGCGCATCAACTCCTTGGCCGCCTCCACGCTGAGGCCGGGCCGGAGTTCCAGCAGCCGGGCCAGCCAGGCGGCGACCCTGGGTGCGGCAAAGCTGCTGCCCGTGACGACCTTCCATCCGCCCTGCCAAGGGACCCGGACGTTCAGCCCCTGCGCCAGAAACTCGACCATGCCGCGCGGACGGTGCTGCCAGACATCGGGCGGGAGGTCGGCAAGGTTCACCGTCAGCACCGTGGGAAACCAGCCCGGCCACTCGCGCATGCTTGCGTCTTTATTGCTGCAGGCCGCGACGACATGCACACGACGGAGATAGGCTTCATCCGTCCATTCCTTGTAAGGCATGACGTGCCTGGCCTCTCCAGGACTGCCAAAGCTGCAGTTCAAAATGTGATAGCCGCGCTGCACTGCCAGCCTGGCAGCCTCCCAGATCACCGAGGTGCGCCCTCGCAAGTCCGCATCCAGCACCCGGAAGCTGCCGATCTCGGCTTCTGGCACCAGACTGCGCAGAATCCAGGCGATCGCCGTTCCGTGCCCCATGACATCACCGGAAGTCTGAACGGCCTTGAGAAAGGGGCCGTCGCGCTCGAAAGCCATGTCATCCGCCAGTTGAAGTCCGCCAAGTGCCGGATGGCTTGAATCAATTCCGGAATCGAGTACGGCGATGCGCACCCCTTTGCCGGTGCAGTGCTGGAGGTCGGCAAGCGTGATCATGATGCTATTCCTCCGTGCCCAGCACCCAGGCGTTCAACCGGCTTTCCACCAGCCTTCCCACTGCGGCCGCCGTGGTTTCCATGGTGGCAAGATCAGCGAGGCCGAACGCGGCTGGAAGACTCAGACCTGCAGGAAGTTCCGCCGCTGATTCCGGCAGGTGGTCCAGCCCAGGAAAGTCCTTCAGGCGAATCAGCCGGACGGCCGTGATGACACCACGGGCAGCCCCACCGAAGACGAGGGGCACGGCAAGCATGGCCCAGGTGAGAACGCCCAGGTTGCGGTCCAGTTCCCGATGCTGCTTCTGATGAAAACAGACCTCAGCCTCACAAGCAGGCAGGCCGCTGGTGAACACAAATCCGGTGATCCCCTGCGTCACGGGCAGCCTGAAGCTCCCAACAAAGCGCGCCGCATCCGGGCCGTTGTTCCAAACAGGCAGCAAGGCCCGCGAATCATCCACAGCGAGCCAGATCGAGCCTTCATCCGCACCCACATGAGTCAAAAAAAGATTTGTCAGGCGCGCAGGCAACCCATCAACCAGCGCAGAAGGCTTCTCTGCCAGACAATGGCGGGCAAGCTGCTCCCGCCTCTCCGCAAGAAGGCTGGCGGCAGCGACGGTTTCGGGATCGCCTATGATGGAAAAGGGAGCAGGCATGGCAGCCTCCATATCACAGCGGCATCTGCAAGCCAAGCTTGGCAAGCTGGGCATCCGCCGCTTGAATCCAGGCATGCTCCGCTTCACTTCGGCCTGCCTGGGTCTGCTTCTCTGCTGCCAGTCTGTTCTGGCGGATGGTGCTGTGACAGGCACCGTCGTGCTGGACACCCAGCGTCCGCCCGATGTGCCCGCTGGCTACCGCCCGCTGACGGTGAAGCCCATCCAGCCTGAGGACCCCACTCCAGCCATCGTCTGGGTCGAAAAGAAAGGCCTGAGCTATCCAAAACCAGCCACCCAGAAGCCTGTCACCATCTCCCAGCGCGGCTACCAGTTCCGGCCTGCGGTGCTGGTGGTTCAGACAGGGACTCCTGTGGTCTTTCCCAATCAGGATGACGAGTTCCATCACGTCTTTTCCTACTCGAAACCGCACCCCTTTGACCTCGGCCGCTTCCGGCAGGGGGAAACACCAGGGGCACGCATTCTGGAGAAGCCCGGGCTCATCAAAATCTACTGCGAGATTCACAAGCACATGCGCTGCAGGCTGCTTGTTCTCGACAGCCCCTGGCACGCCGTCACAGATGCCCAGGGAAGGTTCAAGATCACCGGCATCCCGGCTGGGGACTATGAGATCAAGGCGCTGCTGCCTTCCGAAAAGCAGATCACCTCTGCAATCACCATCCGCGATGGTCAAACCACCACGATTCAGCTTTCCCGCTAGGCCATGACCTTCCGCGCGCGCTTGCAGCAGGCCATCATCGGACTCGTGGCAGCCGCCACGGGGGCAAGCCTGTTCATCGCCCAGCAGCAGAACGACGCCCAGCATCGTGAAATGCTCGACCGGCTCTTCGATCAGCAGTTCGCCGCCTTCCGGCGTGAGCAGCAGCGGAACATCGACCTTGCCGAAAAGAATGTGAAGCGTCTTTCCGAATCCGTGCGGCTCTTTGCAGCCTTGGAAGCGGGATTTGAAGGCTCCTACCAGGTCGCCACGGATGAACTGCGCCTGGATGATTTTGACTTCTTCCGTCTCCTGGGCGCTGACGGCGAGATCATTCAGCCTCCGGAAGGCAGCCGCACTGAAGCAGGACTTGCCGACTCCTCCATTCAGGAGCCTTTGAAACAGCAGCTGACACATGCCAAGCTCCAGAAAATCACGACTACAGGCTATTTGATCCTGAACAGCGAAGAACTTTCCGCACCTCGTGTTTTCCGCATTGTCTCCGCTCCTATTCAAAACTTCGACTCGGTCGTGGGTGCCCTGGTGCTGGGACAGGAAATGCAGGACTTTGGGAAGGATGAAGGTGGCAAATACGAGTTGGGCGGCAGCATGCCTGCCATGTGGCTGAACGGGAGTCTGGCTGGAAGTGCGCTTCCAGGTGAACTCAAGCCGGGCCTGGAGAAGGACCTGCACGCAGCCATCGGGGCGAATTCACCGGATCATGTCGAAAGACACCTGCGCATTCAGGGAACAGGCTACCGCTACATGGCGCACTGCCTGAATCCAGGCTCGCCCTTCCCGTCGGCCTATTACGTGTCCATCGTATCACTGGCGAACTTCGAAGCCTCACAGAGGATCTTGATCTTCAAGATCGTCGGACTTGCAGTGCTGGCCATCGGCCTGGCCTCTCTCATCGGCTTTCTGTTTGCGCGGCAGATCACGCAGCCAATCCAAAGCCTGGTGGAGGCCACGCAGCAGATCACAGGCGGCCATTTTCAGCCTGCCATCAGCCCTGGTCCCACGCAGGAGATGCGGCATCTGGCGGACGCCTTTCAGGACATGGCCGCCGGGCTGGCGCTGAAAGACCGTTATCATTCCGTGCTCAGCATGGTGGCTGATCCACGTGTGGCGGAGCAGCTCATGGCAGGGAAGATTCCGCTGGGGGGCGAACTGCGCCAAGTGAGCGTGATCTTCTGCGACATTCGCGGCTACACGGCGCTGAGTGCCGGACGAGATCCTCGGGAGGTCATCCAACTGCTCAACAAGCACATGTCCGCCCTGACCCGGGTGGTTTACCGCCATCATGGCGTGATCAACCAGTTCGCCGGAGACGCCATCATGATCCTCTTTGGCGCGCCCACGGACAATCCAGACCATGCGCTGAATGCGGTGCAGTGTGCCCGCGAAATGCTGAAGGAGCGCGAGAAGCTGAACCAGGAGACCCATGAACCTTTGGGCATCGGCTTTGGCATCGCCACAGGCCATGTGGTCGCAGGCTGTCTTGGCAGTGAAAACCGTGCCGACTACACGGTCGTGGGAGATCGCGTGAATCTGGCCGCCCGGCTGTGCAGCGTGGCGGGTGCAGGTGAAATCATCCTCGACACCGCCACACGGGCAGAGCTTCCAGCGGGCTTCGCCACTTCGCCGACCGATCCGCTGAAACTGAAAGGGTTCAACGATCCCATCATCGCGCACCGACTGTTGTCATGACACGCCTCGCCCTTGCCTTCGCCCTGCTGGCTGCCGATCTGGCAGCCCAAACGCCTCTGGAGTGGCTGGACCAGCATCTGACGCTCAGTTCAGCGGATGCGGAATGGCGGGCGGATGTCTCTGGCCTGCTGGATCTGGAGGCCTATCTGCCGGAACAGCAGGCGCTCGGTCTTTTGGAGACAGACGACGAGGTCTTTTTCAATCCACGGCTGACGCTGATGCTGGATCTTCAGATGAGCTCACACTGGCGGGCCCATGCGCAGATGAGGGCAGACCGAGGGTTTGATCCCGGCTTCGCGCCTGACGGGCAGACAAGGCTCGATGAGTACTTCGTGGAGTGGAAGCCGCTGGCAAGCGATGCGCTGAACTTCCGCGCAGGCAAGTTTGCCACGGCATTCGGAGCCTGGACCTCCAGGCGGCTGTCCTGGGACAACCCCTTTGTCACGGCACCCGCCGCTTACAGTGACATGCTTCCCATCACGGACCGGATGGCGGCTCCCGCGGCGGGCTTTGCGAACCGCCGCAACGTGCCTGAAAACCGCCAGACATGGGTCCCCATCCTCTGGGGGCCTTCCTATGCCAGTGGCGCATCGGTTTTTGGCCGCACCCAGCACTTCGACTATGCCCTGGAGGTGAAAAATGCCTCCATCTCGTCGCGCCCCGAAGCCTGGGACGTGGTGCAAAATGGCTGGGATGCCACCACCTTCACCGGCAGGCTGGGCTGGCGGCCTGCGCCGGAATGGACCCTGGGCACCTCGTTCAGCCATGGGCCCTACCTCCTTGAAGAGGCCGAGCCCACACTGACACGAGGTCAGGACTACCTAGACTACGATCAAACGACCTTCGGCCTGGACGCTGGCTATGCCCACGGCCCCTGGCAGCTGTGGGGAGAGCTGATGACGAGCACGTTTGAAGTGCCCAACGTCGGTGAGGTGCATGTCGTCAGCGGCTTTCTTGAAGCCAGACGGCGCCTAGGCGCACGCACCTGGGCCGCCGCACGATGGAATCAAAGCTGGTTTGGCAACCTTCCGGGCACCAGCCGTGAATGGGACAGGGATGGCTGGCGCATTGATCTCGCCATCGGCCACCGACTGAGCAGCAACCTGCAGGCGAAGCTGCAGTACAGCCTGGCGGAGCGGACGGGGCATGACCAGGAGGGTGACCACCTCCTGGCAGCACAGGTGACGCTGCGATTTTAAGCCTTCGGTAAAAAAGTGGGGGAATTTGCGCAAGTCCGGGAGGGGACCTGCATCAGGGGGGTGAAGGGCAGCAAAAGCCGCCCGCCGAATCACCCAACTCCATTCCATCCCCTCCATGAAACGCCGCACCACCCTCCTCGCCCTCGCCGCCAGCCTTTTGACTGTCGCCGCTTCCACCTCAGCGAATGCTCAGTCCATCCGCCTGCTGACGCAGATCACGGAGATCATCCCCAGCCAAGCCATGGCAGGCCAGACCATCACGGTGAAAGTGACCCGCAACGACCTCCTGCTGAACTCCGCCCTGAAGGACATCCGCCAGAACGCCTTGAAGGACATCGCCCGCCGCTTCCCAGGCAGGACAGGCAGCCCGACGGCCAAGATTTTCTTCACCGGAGCCACCACAGGGTCGTTCGTTGAAGGTCAGAACGTGGTGCGGGTGAACGATGACACCTTCACCGTCCGCGTCCCCTCCACGGCACGCTCTGGCCCGATGCGCCTTCAGATGGGCCTGGGAACGAGCCTCTCCAGGGTCAACTTCACCCTGACCTCCACGGGCTTCACCTTTGCCAACCTGAGCCAGTTCAATGTCGTGAGCCTCAAGATCGACAACGTGGAGCGCCTGACTCCCGGGCAGGTCATCGCCGCAGTGCCACACAACGTTCCCAATGTGAACGTGCTGGATGTCGGAACCACTGCCGGCAACCACAACATCCAGGTCACCCTTGGCTTGGACGCCGCCCGGCCGATCATGGTTCTCTTCTTTCCGACCCGTGCCGCCCAGCCCCTGATCAGCACCAGCCAGGGCTTCAACAATCCAATTGCCCTTCAGTTGATGCTTGGCGGCGAATATCTGGCCTCTTCTCCGAACGCAGTTTCCGTTGTTGGCAGCAGCCGCACCGTGAGCTGGCAGGCCCTTCAGTTTCAGGCAAACGGATCCCTGGTGGTGCATGGTTTTGACTTCACCTTCAACAGCGCCACTGGCGGCACGACCTTCAAACATTGGATCAGCGACCGCCCCAATGTGGTGGCCCAGGGCACCGTGGTGGAGCCCACCGCTGCCCAGTGGGGCATCAACCTGCCAGCTGTGAACCTGCCTCTTCGCCTCAGCAATGGCAGCAACTACACCGTGCTGAATGTGAACCTTGCTGCTGCCAGCCTCACCGCCACCGATGGACTGACCTACAACATGCAGTGAGCCTTCCTTCGCGAAAGACTCGCCACCAGCCAAGCCACCCGGCTTGGCTGGTTTCGTTTTGCGGGGAACCCTTTCCCGCCTCAATCCACCCGCACTGCGGCGCAGACCATCTCAAGCACCCGCCACAGTCCGTTGTTGCCCTGCAGGCTGCCTTCCTGAAACCCTGTGGCGGGCGTGGGCTGCCATTGGGAACGATCACTGGTCGGCGGAGGCTGGGGAATGCGGGTCAGCTTTTCGTCATACTGGCCGTCCTTGCCACCCAGCTTGTAGATCACGAGGTCCAGAGAAGGCACGATGTAGAGGCAGAAGCCTCCTGCGCCGCTTTTCCAAAAAGCATCTCTGGGAGCACCGGCCACATGCCCATCGGCATTGTGCTCCCACTGAAGGCTGAAGGGGCAGTGCGAATTGTAGGGCAGCCAAGACTGGCATTTTTTGATGTATTCTGCCGGGACAAGCTGCTGATCGCGCCACTTTCCACCCTGCGCCAGGCAGTAGCCAAAGCGCATGACATCGGTGGCATGCAGCGCCGTGCTGCCGGCACCGTTGGCATGCTTCATCACCACATCACCGCGATAGAGGCAGTAGTTCCAGGCCCCCCAGCCCTGGGGCTTGGCCAGCCTTTCATGAATGTAATCCTTCAATTCCATGCCGCTCACATTGCGCAGCACGATGCTCGCGATGTGGGGCGAGGGCGAGGAATAGGAATAGCCCGCGCCTGGATCACACCAGAGTGGCACACGCAGTGAAGATTCATCAATCTCACGCACATCCTGTCCCTTCACAGGTTTGAGAGGCTGCGGCTTGCCCATGATGATGCCGCTGGGTGCCTGCCCTTCCCCCCAGGTGCCAGCGGTCATGCACAAGAGCTGCCCGAGGGTGATCCCGGCCTTCCGCGGATCATCCAGCGGCATGGCCTGGGGCAGGTAGGCAGGCGTGTACACCTTGGTGTCCAACCCCTGAGGGATCTTGTCCTTGAACTCCTCCAGCATAATGCCGCAGGCGATGCTGCAAAAACCCTTGCCGGTGGAGGCCATGTCGGGATTGGCATTGCGGCTGGCCTTGCCGAAATACTTTTCAAAAACCAGCCAGCCCTTGCGCACCACCACAAGACCACCGTTGGCGGTCGTTTTTTCCGTCACCGTGTAGGCGGGCTCGAGCTTGCGAAGATCCATCCCAGCCTTGTCGCGCATCTCCAGCTCCGATTTGGCCTCACGCCAGCCGCCTTCAGCGTCTGGAGGCGGGAAATAAGTGTCGGCGGCAGCCAGGACGATGGGAAAACAGCCAAGGAAGAGACAGCGAAGCATGAGCAGGAGTGATGAGGGTCTGGGTAACGACCTCACTCGAACTCATTTTTGCTCTTTTCCAACCTCGGATACTCCATGCAAGCCCTCGGCAGGAGATGCGATGGGTGCCAACCAAAACGCGCCCGGCCTTTCGACCGGACGCGCTCTGGGGTTTTGGGGGTGGTGAGTGGTTGAGGCTCATCTCGCGGAGCGAGATGGCTACTTTAATTAATAACGGTAGTGATCCGTCTTGTAGGGGCCTTCGACGGGGACGCCGATGTAGTCGGCCTGGTCTTTGGTGAGGACGGTGAGCTTCACGCCGATCTTCGCGAGGTGGAGGCGGGCGACTTCTTCGTCGAGCTTCTTCGGCAGGACGGTGACGCCGACTTCGCGGGTGTCTTTGGTGGCCCAGAGTTCCATCTGCGCAAGGCACTGGTTGGTGAAGCTGTTGCTCATCACGAAGCTCGGGTGGCCGGTGGCGC
>CALDGV010000657.1 GCA_937941745.1 uncultured Prosthecobacter sp.
CGCCATTTTCACGCTGCGGGCGGTACCGATGGCCAGCGCGACGACGACGCACATGACCAGTCCGCCGGAGAAGAACGGCGCGCTGCGGCCGAAGTAGCTGAACAGGGCACCGCCGCAGATGAGAACCAGAGCCAGTGTGAAAAAGGCGTAGTCGAACCAGTAAATCCGCACGCGCTGCGGCTGGCGACGTGCTGGAGTCGCTGTAGCGGCAATAATGAAAGGCGATGAAGGGGAGCGGTTCATAGCAGTTGTTTATGGTTTATACTTAGTGCTACGTGCATTTCCAAGCCATTATTTAATTTTTCCTGATATTTTATAGCAGTTCTTTTGAACACTTATTGTGGAGTCTGATGGCTGATTGGGGCCGCGTTCGCTAAGGCAACGGCTGAACACTAGATCGACGCTTTTGCCTCTTCTGGGTGCTCAAATGAATCGCTCAACGAATCGGACTTGTCATTGAACCGAAGTATTTTCGCCAAAGCAGTATCAGGCGGATCATGAATGGTCAGAAGACAGGAGCACCCAATGTCTCTTGATTGAGTTTCGATCGACAATTTGTGGCTACGAATAAGCGAGCCTCAACCGAGCGCAAAGTACATCTTATCCGAAGTCTCGATGGTTGTTTGTGCTCGAACTGAAGTTGAATCGTAAAGTGATCCAGAAGCGATGCTGTCTGCTCTGATGCTGGATAACTTTTGTCTTGTTCCTCACAAATGTCTCAAAAGCCCGTATTCACGGCAGAAAAGGGCTTGTTCGACTGTAAGCAGTCAGCTTGAGTGGCCGTTCGCTTTTTTGCTGATCATCACTTCACTCACACCATCAACCCAACCGACTCCACAACGTGAAATTTAAATGCCCCACCTGTGAAATGCAGCTAAAGCTCGAGCCTGAAATGGCCGGCAAGGTTGTTCGCTGCCCCGGTTGCAGCACGAAGATCTCCGTGCCCTCAGATCTTGGTGCAGCGCTGCCTCCACCCTCAGGGCTCCCACCTCCTTCTAGCTTGCCTCCTCCTTCTGCGGGTGATTCCTGGGGGCGTGATGGTGAAACCTCCACTCATGAGGATGCATCTGCACACATGCAGAGCGCTTATGAGGAGCATCGCGCCGCACGCGGTGGTTGGGAGGAAAAGGATCCAGCCAACCCCAACGCCTTTGCAGCACTGGCCATCGGCGCTGTGGCCACTCTGGCCTGGTATGGCATCCTCTTCCCGTTTGGCATGGGCGAATACGGCAAATCGCCCGTGAATGCCATGGACTACATCCATGATCTTTTCTATGAGCGCACCTGGGTGAACTACACCGAGACCTTCTTCTTCTTCTGGGCTGTCG
Organism: uncultured Prosthecobacter sp.; assembly: GCA_937941745.1. Lineage (GTDB taxonomy): Bacteria > Verrucomicrobiota > Verrucomicrobiia > Verrucomicrobiales > Verrucomicrobiaceae > Prosthecobacter. The sequence goes on from CALDGV010000657.1 coordinate 1,329, forward strand.
GCATCCTTTATTTGAAGCTGCAGAAGCTTCGGCAGCAGAAGGCGGCGATGTATCTGGATGTGCTGCCGACAGACATCAGCCAGGAGGTGAACGCCGAGAATGTCGGTCAGTTCATCGACCACCTTTACGGGCTTCCTGCCCGTCTGCGTGACAGCATGATGGTGAACCGCATTCGCAAGGGCCTGGAGCTCTTTGAAATCCGCCAGAGCAATGGAGATGTGACGAACATGCTTGGCGCGCAGAGCAACATCGACAGTGCTCGCATTGGCGGCAGTTATGCCCTGACCAAGGTTTTCCTGTGGGCCATTCCGATCCTTGGTTTCATCGGAACCGTGCTCGGTCTGTCTCAAGCCATCGGCGGCCTCAGTCTCGACATGAACGATGTTCCTAAAATGATGGCCTCACTCGGGGGCGTCACGAGCGGTCTCGGTACTGCCTTCGACACAACTCTTCTGGGTCTTGTTCTGGCCATGTTCCTGAACTTCCCGATGAACCTTCTCGCCAAGGTTGAAGACGACAACCTCAACAACATCGACGCCTTCTGCAACGAAGTGCTGCTGCCCCGTCTCAACGATGGTGGCGCGGGCTCTGCCGCCATCGCTGGTGATGCTGGCAATGTCATGGAAGTGCTGGTCAAGGCTGTCGCCGGCTCGCAGAAAGAGTTTCTCACCGATCTCAACGCCTTGTCTGCCAAGATCAAAGATTACGCAGACAACCTTGATCGACGTGCTGCAGCGCACCAGGAGCATGTGGACACCCAGTTTGGTCAGGCAGTGAACCGCATGCGTGAGGATTTCACCACCGCCGTGACGGACGCCGTTAAGCAGAGCACGGAGTACAACCGAGCACTGGCCAGCGGCATCCAGAGCCTCAACAATGTCCTGAAGGAACTTGGCACGAAGCAAATCCTCATTCATCAGGTCAAAAAGAAGGGCTGGTTCAGCCGCGCTGAGTAATCTCTGAAAGACTCCAACTCTTCCCATGGCCCAGCGACGAAAGTCCTCTGAAGGCGAAGTCTCACTCTTCCCCTTCCTCAGCATCCTGGCGTGCCTCATCGGTGCGCTGGTGCTGATCATTTCCGCCCTTGTATCCGCCCAGGCTGGCAAGGCCGAAGGCAGGACGAAGGAGGAAATTCAGATGGCACAGGACTATCAGCGCATGATTCGGGAGATGGAGGAGCGCAAAAAGCTGGATGTCGTTCTCAAGGAGAAGCTGGCCGAACTGGAGAAACTGCAAAAGGAGCTGGAAGACCGCCAGCAACGCTATCTCAAGCTTCGCAAGCTCCTCGATTCTTCGAAGGAAGTTCAGGAGCAGAACAAGCAGATCGCCGCAAACCTTCAGAAGGAGCTGGATGACCTTCTCGTTGAGATCGAAGGCCTGAAAAAACAGCAGGTGGAAAGCAAAAAGGTGATCGCAGAGCTGATGGCCGAGCTCAAAAAGCGTGAAGTTCCGCCGGACAAGAAGGTTCCTCCTGTGGTGGTTCAGCCTTCAGGCTCGGGCATGCCAGAGACGACAAAGGTTTACTTTGTGGAGTGTGCCACGGGTGCCTTGAAAATTCTGAATGCCTGGGGAGAGGGAGACTATCGCCTGGGTGCCACCGCTGAAGTCGTTGTGGCTGATCCGGTGTACAATCACTTCCTGACCGAGGTGGCGAAGGACAAGAACTCGCTCATCCTTTACCTCATCCGCGATGATGGCCAGGGAGCCTTCAACAACGGCGCGGGTCGCGCTGAAGGAGACTACAACATCCGCATCGGCAAGCTGCCGATCCCTGGGCGTGGCCAGCTAGACCTGGCACTCTTTGACAAATACCGCGGCAAAGTTGCCGCACCACCCAAGACTGCTCCTGCGGCTGACAAACCCAAGAGTTAATCCTGTCCCACTTCTGACATGGCCAAGCGAAACAATGGCGGTGATGCCGAGCTAAACCTCGACTCCTTGATGGACGCGGTGACGAACGTCGTCGGTGTGCTCATGATTGTCTTCGTCGTGATGGCAATCAACACCGCACGCGTCATGCAGAAGATCCTTTCCGACCTGCCACCGGTCACAAAGGAGCAGCATGACGAGATCAAGAAGCAGCATGAGCAGCTGCCGCCTCCGCCAGCCGATCCCAAGAAGCTGGAAGAGGACAAGAAGAAGGCCGAGCAGGACATGAAAAAAGCGGTCGAGCAGCTGCAGAGCGTGGACACCTCGGAAATGCAGCAGCAGATGAAGTTCATGGACCTCGAGAGCTTCCGCAAGAAGCTGGAGGAGGCCAAGAAGCAGCGCGAGCAGCAGCGTCAGGAGGTCGAGAAGCTTCTCGCCGAGGTGGAAAGGCTTAAGGCGCTGCTGGATCAGACGCCGGAGTTCAAGCCGGAGCCGCCGACCTACGTGCGCCTGCCCAATCCTCGTCCATTCCCCGAGAAGCCTAACGAAACACGCATCCTGGTCGCCAAGCAGGGGGTACTCTTCCTCAATGAGAAGGAGTTCATCCAGCCTGTGATCGACGGCTTGGACAAGGTCCGCAGCCAGCTCGAATACAAGGACGTGAAGATCGATCCTTTTGCGAAGATGCTGGAAGGCCTGCTTGGCTCGCCGCAGGCTGTGCGCGCCGCCTGGACGGAAATGGGGCCGCTCGTCAACACCTTCCAGATCGACCAGGTGGCCCAAGCCTACAAGATTTTGATGACCGCAGGCCTGCCGGGCACAAGGCAGGTGCTGGGCGCCATTGGCAATCTCTCGCTGGCGACCCGGAGCAACATGCCGACTGTCGCGGAGGCCATCGTGGCCGCCACCAAGGGGGATTTCACCAAGTGGACTGCCCTGGATCCTTCGCGTGACCCAACCAAACCCGTGATCAAAGCCACCACATCAGCCGGCAAGGTCAATTTTGCCTGGGGCTCCCAGGTGGTGTCGGTAAAGAACACTCCGAAGGACATTGTGGACTACTTTGCCAAGGATCTGGGCGGCCTCGACAGCATCAAGAAGCTGAGCGACAACAAGGTAATCTATGACGCCTTCAAGGTGGCTGCCATGCTTGAGCGTGCGGCCTCCAGCCCGATGATGAGCGGGTCTTCCTACACGTTCAAACCCACGGTGAAGCCGGGCAGCGTGTATGTGCAGCTCGCCCTGGTGCCCAAGGGAGGAGGCGGCGAAACGCGTGAACAGATCAAGGCTCAGGGCTCGGCCTACCAGCGGCTGATGCGCCAGATTCAATCGGACAAGAACGGCGTGGCTATCTTCCAGGTCATGTCAGATGCATTCGAGACCTACCTGGAGGCCCGTAAAATCGCGGATGACATTGGTGTTGCAGCCACCTGGGAGTTCCTGCCCAGGCTGGATCTCACGATGAATGTGCTTGGCTATGAAGTGCAGCGTTTTGCGGTGGCTGCCGTGAACACCCGTCCTGCTCCGAATGGCACGGCCGTGCGGATCACGGCTCCCAAGCGCACGCTGGACTGAGCCTGAACTGCTGAGTGCAATCAGAAGGAAGGCGGGTTTCAGAACCCGCCTTCATCGTTCGGACATCCGGTGAACGTGTTTTACGCTGCCACAACGCTGCGCAGCTTGGCTGCGACTTCGTGGAAGGTCTTGGAGGCGACGGACTGGGCCGTATCTTCGAGGGCGATGGGGTGGCCTTCATCGCCGGCTTCACGCACGTTCATTTCGATCGGCACCTGACCCAGCAGCGGAACGCCCAGCCGCCGGGCCTCATGCTCGCCACCTCCTTTGCCAAAGATGTGATACGTCTGTCCGTCACTTGGGCAGATGAAGTAGCTCATGTTCTCGACGATGCCGAGGATGGGCACGTTCACCTTCTGGAACATCGAGCAGGCTTTGCGGGCATCAATCAAGGCCACTTCCTGGGGCGTGGTCACGATCACCGCTCCATCCAAGGCCACTGTCTGCACGATGGTGAGCTGGATGTCTCCGGTGCCGGGAGGCAGGTCCAGTATCAGGTAGTCCAGGTCATCCCAGGCCACCTGTCTCAGGAACTGCTGGGTGTAGCGCGTGGCCACCGGGCCGCGCACGATCACCGGGCTGTCGTCATCAAGCAGAAAACCCATGCTGACCAGCTGCAGCCCGTAGCGCTCGATGGGCACGATCTGCTGCTCTTCATTCTGATAGGGCCGTTCGTTGCTGCCAAACATGTGGGCGATGCTCGGGCCATACAAATCGCAGTCACAAAGGCCCACTCGGGCTCCGGTCTTGCTCAAGGCCACGGCGAGGTTGCTGGCGACAGTGCTCTTGCCAACACCGCCTTTGCCGGAGGCCACGGCGATGATTTTCTTTACGCCGGGGATGCTGGATTTGGGCAGTTTCTCAGCGCCGCCCTGGTTCGGGTTCGGCGGCTCCTTGATGTCAAAGTTCAGGCGTGGCTCCGTCACACCGGGCACCTGCTTCAGGGCATCCATGGCCTGCTCGTGGATGAGCCGAGGAATGTTGGGATCACGGGTCGCCACGGAGATTTCGACGGTCACCTTGCCGCCTTCCACCTGGATGCTCTTCACGAGGCCGAAGGAGAGAATGTCACGGCTGAAGCCAGGGTAGCGGACAGTGGCGAGCGCGGCGCGGATGTCGGATTCGGTGGGCATGAAGTTGGCAGGATGGGGGTGAATCGGCTGGAGGGAGGAAAGCTTACGTCTGTCGTGGCGCGGAAGGCTGGACCGGTCAAGAGAACGCAGAGCCGGGAAGGGCATCGCTCAATTCAGCGATTGCCCCCGCCTCGCCCCCCCTTATGCCCCAG
>CALDGV010000658.1 GCA_937941745.1 uncultured Prosthecobacter sp.
CAATGCTTCGACGCATTCGATCACTTGGTGAACGTAGTCGTTGTAGCTCCTGGGCTTCCGGCCTTTTTTGCTGCCAGGCTTTTCACTGTCTTTGCCAGCTATGATGGTGTCTCCGGCTCCCTGGCTCCAGGACTGAGTTTCGTTCAGATATTCAGGCTTGCCTGGACGCGGTGGCAGAATGTCGGCAGGCACCTTCACTTCATCATGACGATGAGTGCCCACGTGCCTTGCTGCGGGCGTGGTTGGACCATGCACTGCTCCGTAGCAAAGCCAGAGATACCATGGTTTGTCTGCGGTTCGATGCTTGCCGCGGATGTAATCGCAGGCCCAGCCGGTGTAGTTGTCCGTGGAGTACCCAGAAATGCGGCGTTGTTCGCCATTAAAGTCCAGGATTTGATCCTCGTAGTAGCTGCCGGCATTGTCCGGATGTCTGGGTCGATTCCAGACAATCTGATGATCCCAATCACGGCCGAAGCCAGCATCGGTGCCCGTATGCCATTTGCCAATGTGGGCGGTCTGATAGCCTTTGGCGCGGAAAACGGCAGGCCAGAAGGGGCTCTTTTGGGGATCGTATTCGCTGGCTGGGTAGCGGCCGGACATCCGCATGGATTCGATGCCATGAGGGTGCCGGCCCGTCAGCAGGCTGGCACGTGAAGGCATGCACCACGAGCCCATGTAGGCATGAGTAAAGCGGATGCCGCTGCGTGCCAGGGCGTCTATGGCAGGCGTATGCGCGCCAGGAATGGCCTCTGGGTAACAGCCCACCGTCTTGTAGGGCTGGTCATCGCTGAAGATGAAGAGAATGTTGGGTGGCTGGGCCGCTAGCAGGTTGCCGCTCCAGAGAAGCGCTGTCGTCAGGAAGAGGCGTAGATTCATAAAGAGCGGCTACAACGTGCCACGCCCGACCAACTTGCCTCTCCTTTCCCTCGATCAGTTTTGATTCACGCGGTTCCCGGAAGGATCAATGACCTTCACGGTCACAAACATGATCATGTTTTTCGTGCGCCGCTGGCTGACTTTGCTTTGGAATGCCCGGCCCAGCAGGGGCAGGTTTCCAAGCACAGGGATTTGATCATCAATCATGATGTTGTTGTCCGCGATGACACCCCCAAGAACCACCGTAGCTCCATCATAAACTTTGACTCCAGTGACGACCTTGCGAGTCGAGAAGATGGGTTGAAGAATCGTGTTAGGGGTCAATTCCACCCGTGAAGAGGCTTGCAGGACGCCGCCGATGAACGAAGCAGGGGTCACACTGTAGATAGGAGAGCCGTAATTGACGAAACCAACGAATTCCGTGAGTTCGGGAGTCAGGGTAAGTTCCACAGACCTGCTGTCTTCAGCGATCACTGGCTCGACATCAAGGACCATGCCGACGCGCCTCATTTCGAAAGCCGTTGGGGTGGTTGGAGTGACGGGAATTGATGTGGGCGTGGTATTGCCAACACCTGCTCCACCACCACCTCCACCACCGCCCACATTGGTGGGAATCTGCGGGGGGTCGAATTCGGTCGGATAGATCATTTCTCGCACGATTTCGACGGAAGCCTTCTGACCGCTTTTGGTCACGACGGAGGGCTTGGAAACCAAATCCACACCGCTTTTCTGATTCAGGCCGCGCCAGACGACCTGAAATTGTGGGTCGGTGAACACCCCTGCGACGGAAAATGCTCCGGGAGAGCGCCTTGCGGTATCCTGCAGGGCTCCAAAGAGCACATCATCAATGCTGCGGTTTGCCACCAAGTCCACCGAACTGCGCAGTCCTGCCGTCATGGGTCCCATGGCTGCACGATTGAGGCCTGCAGCTGCTGGAAACTCATTGGTCGCAAAGGCGGCAGCCTGCTGGTTTCCTGCAGTGCCGCCCCCGATGAAGATGTTGTCAGCGTTAGCTCCGAAACCTCCAAGAAGCCAGTCAAAGCCCATCTCATCCAGCTTGGTGCTGTTGATCTCCATGATTTTGACTTCGATCACAGCCATTTTGGGAGAGCTGTTCAGGGATTGTTCGACCAGTGACTCCACCAATTCGATGTTTTTGGCGGTGTTTCTCACGATCAACATGTTCGCGATCGGGTTGTAGTTGGCACCGGCTCCATCGGGGAAGGTGATGCCGCGGCTCTCGAGAAACTCCTTGGCACCCATGCGTCGCTGGATACCTGTCCCAGTAGCCGCTGCATTGGTGGCGAAAGGGTCAGCCGTGGCAGCTGCTGGCGCATCGGCGATGGCCGCATTGGAGATGAATCCCGGAGGCACCCGGAAGGTCCTGGAAATGAGGGTTGTGCTCGTATCTGTCAGTGCAACGATTCGGACTGCAAACTCTTCAACCCGGTAGGAGACACCTGAGACTTCGGTCGCATAACGCAGCACTTCTTCGACTGGCACATCAATCAGGCTGAGGGAAACGGGCTGGAGGGGGCTGTCAGCAGGGAGTCCAAGCACGAAATCGATGCCCTTTTTATCGGGATCGAGGTCTCTGGAGCGGACTCGGAGATACTCAATCACCTCCTCCAGAGTGGCTCCCGAGAAGTCCACCTTCGAAATCCGGATATCCTGCAGCTTCCGGGCAATGCCAGCTTTGCCAGTGGCACCATTTGCTGCAGACATGGATACGGCTGCTTCAGCGTTCAATGCTGAAGCTGTTGACTGCTCCATCCGTGGCTTGTTCTCCCACAGTTCGGTGACGCCATTCAGCATCCTTGAGCGCTGGTGGTCGCGGGCTGTGGAGAAGTAGCGTGCTCTTTCCTGCTCAACCCGTTCCATGCCACGCCGTGCTGCGGTGTTCGTTGCATCAAGGCGGAGCACCTCCTCAAACGTCGCCAGGGCCTTGTCATACATGCCCGTTTCGTGCTGTGAGGCTGCGAGAGTGAGCAGCCGCTGCACTTCCGCCACGTTCTTGACGTGGTCAGGCGTCAGGGCAGGTGGGTATCGGTCTGGGTCGCTGATTTTGGACCGGAGTTCGGCAATGTCACGGTCACCTTGAGCGACGCCTGGGCGATCCAACTGATCCAGAATGCTGTTCGCTGCCTTGTAATCTCCCTGGCTGGCGAGCTGCCTGGCCCGAATCAGTCCAGAACGCAGATAGCCTTCCAGTGCCACCACCCTGAGGCTCCGAGCTGTCGGGATGTCGGGCATGGACTGGAAAACCTCACCATACTGAGCGTAGGCGGCCGCCGAATCCCCTTGAATGAGGTGTGTGTCGGCAGCTTCGAGCTTTTTGACCTGTTCACCCAGAAATTGACTGCGTCTTTGGATCTCTTTCTCAGCCAGACTGACGGTCGTGGA
>CALDGV010000659.1 GCA_937941745.1 uncultured Prosthecobacter sp.
TCGGACTTTGCCTTTCGTCCTTCCAACTCCACCGCCACCTCCAAATCCGGTTCGTGGCCGAAGGCGAGGCTCAATGCGGAAGTGGAGGACGCGGATTCCTTTGCCACCTGGGTCATCAGCCACGGCAGAGGCACCGGGCCGGAGCAAAAATTCACTGACGGACGCGCCGTGGGCGAGGGCTTGCTCGACATGGGCCATCGCTTCCTGATGCGCGGCACGAAGGCGGACTGCTCCCAATACTTCTCCGCCGCTCAGGTGGCGTTGGAGGATGCGGACGCGGTGTTCGACAAGAAAGTGCGCCTCATGCCCTCGGTGGCGGTGAAGGGGCGGGTGCGTCCCCTGCCTGCAAATTATGACGGGCAGGGCTGGGTCATCGCCAGCGTCGCCGTGCGTGCCGAGATGCAGACCGGCGTTATCATAAAGGGCACTGTTCCAATCGCCTACTGGTATGCGTGGGCACCGGTGTCGCGTGACGGGAGGTTTGAGTTTCCCACCCTGCCGCGTGGCAATCTCTCCCTGGCTGGTTTTGGCGACGGTTGGAGCACTGCCTCCACCTTCAGCGCAGGCAGCGTCTCTGTGAAGACGGCGGGCCAATCCTCGCCCATTGAGGTCGTCATCGACACGCTTCCGTGCATCGAGCGCCAAGTGCTTCTGCTGCGCCCGGATGGCAGTCCGGCGGGGGGGGCCACGCTGTCCGTCATGACCACAGGGGGCACGGCCCCGCTGGCCCTGACCACTCGCGGCCATGCCGTCGAGCCTGGAGACGCGGAAGCCTACGCCAGCTATAAAAAGCACCGGATTCCCGGCCACAGCGTCACCGCCGATGCCGAGGGCAACGCCACGCTGCGCAATCAGCCCGATCAATCCTACGGCTCCACCCTGTGCGAGGTGAAATGGACCGATCCCCAGACGAAAAAGGCGCATGTCGAGCGCGTGAAGATCGACCATCAAGCCCGCTCGCCCCAGGAAATCCGGCTCGTTGGCAAATCGCAGTAACCGGGGCATTTCTGCCCCGAGAAAAAGGCCAGGAATACAGGCATAAGCAATGAAATGAGTAGAGGGACTCATTGCGCGTTCCCTGTGGCGGAGCACCGCACAGAGGATTGCCTTCGGCGCGCTTCGCGAGGTGCGGACCACTTTGGGGACCACTCTGCTGCCCCCCCCCGACGAGCTCCCAGTTGCACCGGAACGGATGTCGAGTAATCCACACGCTCCGAGGCGACTCACGAATCGCATCCAACCTTCCCAGGCCACTGCATTCGTCATTCGCCATTCTGGTTTCGTCATTCCCTCCTCATGCCTTTCAAAGCCGACCACGCCCTCAGCCTCCTCACCCGCGCCCGCGACAACGGCCGCCTCGGGCATGCGTATCTCATCACGGGGCCGAAGGAAGCCAGGCACGAGGAGTTCGCGGCCCGTGTGCTGGACTTGATGGTGGGCACCCAGTTTCGCACGCTCGAAGCCTGGGAAGGGCAGGGGGCCATCGTGTTGCGCCCGCAGAGCAAGTCCCGCCGCATCACCATTGGCGATGATGGCGATGATCCGGGCACGATTCGTTTCCTGGAGAAGATGATCCGCCGCACCGCCGCGCCGAACGGCTGGAAGCTCGGCGTCATCGTCGATGCGGAGCGCATGAATGTGCAGGCGCAGAACGCCTTCCTCAAAACACTGGAGGAACCGCCGCCGAACACGCTGCTGCTGCTGCTGACCACGCAGCCGGAGCAGCTTCTGCCCACCATCCAGTCCCGCGTCATCGAGATCGGCCTCATGCCGCCCGCCGGTGCCCGTAGCTTCACCGATCACGAGTACAAACTCCTCGTGGTGCTCGAAAAACTCGCCGCCCGTGCCGCAGGCACGCTTTCCGGCGCGCTTGGGCTGAAGGCGGACTTTGAATCCATCCTCGAAGACCTTCACGAAGACCTCAAAAAACGCCATGAGGCCGACTTTGAGCGCGAAACCGAGCACTACGGCAAAACCACCGACGGAACCTGGCTCAAGCAGCGCGAGGACCAGGTGGAGGCGCAGATCGAGGCCGAATACATCCTGCAGCGCAGCGCCATGATGGATCTGCTGCTCTCATGGTTCGGAGACGTGGCCCGTCAGCAGGCCGGGGCCGAGAACCTCGATCTGCCGAAGTTTCAGGCCGCCACCGCCGCCCTCGCCGCCAAATGGGACTCCGGGGAGGTCGCCAAGCGCATCCGCATCCTCCGGCAGCTCGAAAGCCACCTGCACACGAACGTGAATGAAGGTCTCGCGCTGGAGGTCAGCTTCATCCAGGCCTTTGCCTGAGCTTGAGAGGGCCGAAAATTCTCGTCGCACCGGCTTCTACGCACGCTAACTGCCTGCATGGAAGACATGCTCAATCATCCCGACGCCCTCACCCGCCTGCGCTATGTCGTGCATCGCCTGCGTGCGCCCGGCGGCTGTCCGTGGGACATGGAGCAGACGCATGAGTCGCTGATCCCGCACGTCATTGAAGAA
>CALDGV010000660.1 GCA_937941745.1 uncultured Prosthecobacter sp.
CCCGCCAGTCACGGGCGGCCAACCTCAAGCCTTGCGCGTTTTAACCGCACGCCTTTGTGGAAAAAGAGCATGGCAAATTTCACAAATCGTCCCGTCACACCCCCTGGCCGTGCAGTGATCACGCCCGTAAAAAATAATTTGGAGGTGGAGTTTGTTCCAAGCACTCGGAGGGAAAAGGGCCTTCAGGTCTTTTTCAGTCTGTAGAACAGACCGTCCGTCCGTCAATTTCCACCGCTGAGCCAGTCGGTGGATGTGTGTGTCCACCGGAAAGGACGGAACTCCAAAGGCTTGAGCCATGACCACCTGGGCTGTCTTGTGACCAACACCCGGCAACGCCTCCAAATCCGCGAGATTTCCAGGAACACAGCCCTCATGCTGATCGAGCAGTATTTGAGACAAGCTTTGGATAGCCCGGGCTTTCTGCGGCCCCAGCCCGCAGGGCCGTATGATCTCCTCAATACGGGCCGCAGGCTGCCTGGCAAGCTCCTGAGGAGAGCGCCCCAGCGTGCCAAAGAGACGAGGCGTGATCTGGTTGACGCGCACATCTGTGCACTGAGCCGAGAGCAGAACCGCGATCAGCAGAGTGAATGGATCTGAATGATCCAGCGGCACAGGGGGATCTGGGTAAAGCTCCCCAAGGCGATGGAGCACAAAGGACGCCCTCTGATTTTTGGTCACAGGCTTCAGCTTCTCGAGATACGACTCACCATGCGACGCACATGGTCGTAGGCCTGGCGCTCCCTCAAGATGGCCAAGCTCTTGGAGCGAGACCCCCATTTCAGAACCCGGATGTTCACGTTGCGAACCCCCCAGGCATTCATGTGAGCCTTGGTTGGCTGATAAATATCAATCGTGTTGGTGCCGACCAAGGCGGAGCCGTAATCATCCACTTGGTAAATGTAGGGGCTGCCTTCGATCTGGAATATCGTCCCCACGGGAAACACGGACCAGTCGGCGGCAGCACTGCGAACTGTGCCATACTTGAGCTGGCTGCCCACGGCGCTGCGGGCACCATAAATAATGTGATCTGATTCCGTGTGTGTGTAAGCCGTGGTCCGGACGCCCGTGATCCGGGTTCCTTTACGGCTGACAACACGCTGTCCACCGCTGGAGCAAGAAACCATGGCCAGAGCACAGGTGAAGAATAGAGCTAAACTCAGAAGACGGGTCATTGTTTAGGCGTACTTAGATATTAACAACGGCTCAAAGCCACGCCCATACTTGGACACCCAGAGGCTGATTGCAATCCCAGAATTCAGCCGGGCAAAAGCCCCCTGGAAGAACAAGAATCAGACCGGAGAAAGCACCGAAGCCACCGTAGCCGCTGCACGCTGGTAGGCACCACCATCGCCTAACGAAGCCACTACCTCCGCCATTCCAGCCTCCACGAGCTTGCGGTAGGACTCGTCACGAAGCATGCGGGTCATTTCATCCCCCAACGATTCCGGTGTCAGGTCTCCTTGAACCAGCTCCTTGATAACATCTTTCTGGGCGAGGATGTTCACGATGCCAATCCGGCCAATTCTAACCACGAGTTTTGCCACCAGGTAGGTCACCGGATTGACACGATACACGAGGGCGTAAGGCAGTCCGAAACAGGCGGCCTCCAAAGTTGCTGTGCCGCTGGCTACCGCCCCGACCTGGCAACGCTGCATAAGATCATACACCGTTCCAACTTCAATCCAGGCACGTGCCTCGGGCATGCCCGAGGCTTCCGCCATGCCCCGCATTTGCTGGGCCAGGGTTTCATTGGCCGCCGAGACAGCAAAACGGGCGGCGGGGACCTGCTGGCGGATTCTGCGCGCCGCCTCCAGCATGACAGGAAAAAGCTTTTTGACCTCATTCTGCCGGCTTCCAGGAAACCAGCCCACCAAGCCGGATTCCCGAATCCAATCACGGCGCAATTCCTTCACGCGATCCACCATAGGATGGCCGTCAAAGACCGTGGGAAGCCCGCTTTTTTCATAGAACTCTTTTTCGAACGGAAAAATGCAGATCATCAGATCCAGCACCCTGGCCATGGTCTTCACACGCCCTTTTTTCCACGCCCAGACCTGCGGACTGATGTAGTAGATCAGCTTTCCCTCGTATCCTCGCGACCTCAGGGCTTTGGCGAGCCTGAGGTTGAAGCCGGGATAGTCCACTAAAACGACAGCATCAGGCTGCTGCTGAAGGATCTGCGCTACAGAAGAATCCATTTTCGCCTTGAAGTAGGAGTACATTTTCAGCACTTCCCACAGTCCCACAACGCCAGCTCGTTCGACCCAGTTTTCAATCCCGTCGCCGACGAGTTCTTTCATCCGGACACCGCCGAGACCCGTGAATTGAGCATCAGGCCTGAGCTTCCTGAATTCCCCGATCAAACCTGAGGCATGGGTATCCCCGCTGAGTTCTCCGGCAATGATGTGAAGGTGAGGCATGAAGAAGGAGCAGCAGAATCCAGCAAAAGCTTTCCAGGGATACAAAGCCATGCACAAGCCGGGTCAACCTACAGGGAGGCTTTTTTTCGTGCTTTCAGTGCAGCTGTGCCTATCATCCGGCCGCTTTTGACGGAAAAAAGCAACCCTTCAAACCTCGTAACAACCATTCCATGAGCAAATCCGCACCCAAACTTCACAACGCGATGTGGCCCGGCCTCGTCGGCAAAGGCGATGGCGAAGGCCAGGAACCCCCGATCAGCCTCGAGCGCATGCTCGACCTCACCGCCGCTGCAAACGTCAACGGCCAGAAATTCGAAGGCATCGACTATTTCCTCTTCCTGCCCCATACGGACCCGAATGCCAGTGACGAAGAAATCAAAAAGATCGCTGACCAGATCGCCAGTCGCGGCTTCTCCGTCGGTTCCCTCGTGGCTCCAGTCTGGCCAGGCACCGTGGGTGACAGCGCTATGGGCGACGACGCCCAGCAGGCGAAGTTCCTCGACGCCGTGAAGATGGCATGCCGCATCGCGAAGGTCTTCAACAGCACCGGCATCCGCAAATACGGCTGCATCCGCATCGACTCCGCCGAGTTCGGCATCGCCAAGTGGCGTGAAAACCCCAAGGCGAACACCGCCCGCATCATCGACACCTTCAAGAAGGCCGCCGCCATCGCCAAGGATCACGGCGAGCGCCTTGCCGCTGAAGGCGAGATTTGCTGGGCCGGCATGCACTCCTGGAAAGACATGCTCGACGTCCTCGAAGGCGTGGGCATGCCCGAGGCTCTCGGCTTCCAGGCCGACCTCGCCCATACCTACCTTTACACGCTCGGTTACAACGCCCCTGAGCATGCCCTCGTCAAAGAAGGCTATAGCGCGGACGAGTTCTACGCCGCCTACGAGAAGATGACCGACGCCCTGCGCCCGTGGACCATCGATTTCCACGTAGCCCAGAACGACGGCACCGTGCACGGCGCTGGCAGCCACGACAAGACCGGCAAGCACTGCCGTGCCGACGATCCGAACGGCAAGCTCGACATCGTGAAGTGCGCTGGTTACTGGCTCAAGGACGCCCAGGCCCGCGGCATCCAGCACATCTGCTGGGATGGCTGCATGTTCCCAAACGCCGTGCTCGAAACACCCGGCACCTGGAACACTATCCTCGACACGATGATCAAGGTGCGTGACGCACACGGCTGGTAATACACGCCCTCGAAAAGGCTCAATCAGGCCCCGCCGAAACATCCGGCGGGGCTTTTTTATGCCAAATCCTGATTGTTGGGCCAAATTCAATGGAATCGCCGCAGTCCGAAGCATCACAGGGTCCTCATTCGTCCGCTGCTTCCGAGCCATCTTTCCCAGGTCGATCTCGTTCTTGAGCACCTTTCTTCTTGCGCAGTGATGATTACGCCCCACTATCACGGCCCGCTTCCGATTCGGAAGCCAGTTTTCGGGACGTAGCTCAGCCTGGTAGAGCGCTTGCTTTGGGAGCAAGAAGTCGTGAGTTCGAATCTCGCCGTCCCGACCATCTCATGCCATCTGCCCTCTACAACGCCACACTCGCCGCCTTCAAAGCCCAGGGTTGGACCTACCGGCCGGTGCCTGGAGTCGAAGTGATCGAGGCGGACTTTGAAGCCCACCACGCCAAAGTGCCTCTGCATGTCCAGGTCTATGGCGAGCCAGGCATCGTCAGTGTGGTGGCGCGCGTCAGCTTGCAGGTGCCTTCAAGTCATCGGACGCCGGTGCTGGAACTGCTGATGCGCACCAACAAAGAGCTCAACATCGGAAATTTCGAGCTCGATTGGGATGACGGCGTGGTGATGTTCCGGGTGACGAATATTTTCGTATCCTCCCATTACGACGAACGTCTCATCGCTGGCCTGGTTCATGCAGCGATCGCAGAGGTGGACCGGATCACACCTTTCCTCGGTGAAATATGCCACACCCCGAAGGGCCAACTGCTGCTGATGCGCGTGACCGAGCTGATGAAGCGCCAGGAACTCCTGCCACCAGCGCCTGAACCCGCTGCCAACTAAGGCTCAAGGCGAACTTTTCAGTTCTCTATTTCCTGTTTTCGGCGTTCAATCGCCCGGATTACTTCCCGGGCCAGCCCCACTGACCTTCCGTGCGCTATCTGCTCCACCATCATCCAGCCTTCCCAGGCCTGCTGAGCAAGGAGGATCTTTACACCCTTGTGGAGAACGGCTCCCTGGCGCGTGGAGAACTTTGCACGGATGTGCAGACAGGCAGAGATCATACTGTCGGCGAGGTCATCAGCGGCATGCGACCTCCGCGAGCCAGCTCTCCCGCCCGAGTTTCAAGACCAGCCTACCAGGAGTTTCGTGCTGACGACCCCTTTGAGGGTGAAGCCTTGGCACCTGCCGAACAAGATCCCGAACCTCTGGACGCGCCTCAGGAAGAGCTGCCAGATGAAGACGACAACCCACAGTTCACAGACAGCGGAGAACGAATCTGGTATTTCGCCCATCCAGCCTGGCTCAGCTACTGGAAGGAATTGCTGCTGATGCTGCTCTTTTTCACAGCCGCCGGACTGCTTTTCAACATGGAGGAGGGCTGGGCACTAGTCAGCGGTCTTTGCGGGCTGGCGGTGTTCATCGGTGTTTCCATCGCACGCAGCTCGCATGACTACATCGTCACCGAGGAGCGGGTAGAATACATTTGGGGCATACTTGGCCGCAGTTCCAAAGAGGTGCGCATCTGTGACATTCGCAGTTTGGATGTATGGGAAAAAGGGCTCAAAGGCTTCGTCTTCAGGCTTGGCACGCTGGATGTGTCATCCGCAGGCAACTCAGGCGTTGAAGTCCGCTTCAGCGACATCCGCCGCGCCCATGAGGTGAAGCAGCTGATCCGCGTGCTACAGCGAGGTGATGCTCCTGAAGCAGAATGAGCCGCTGCAGCAGCCACACGGCGGTTGAAGGCCTTTACAAAAAGACCAGCGCAGCAACGATCATGCTGATCAAAGCACAAACCAGCACTGCGCCTGCTGCTGCATCTTTGGCCCTGCGAATGTGCTCATCAGGCTCCGTGGTGACACGATCACACAAGGCTTCGAGAGCGCTGTTCAAGAGCTCGGCAGCCCAGACAAGGGCGATGCATCCAAGAACAGCAGCCCATTCCCAGGAAGCCAGATTGTCCACCAAGCCCGCGGTGATGACCACGAGAGCAGCAAGGGCATGAATGCGCATGTTTCTCTGCGTCCGCAATGCCCAGGTAATGCCTGCAAAGGCATGGCGAAAGCTGCGAATCAAAGCAGGAATCACAATGGCTAAAGGATCAGTTGGAACCTCCGCTTGTCGCCTGGGCAGGTGCAGACTCATTCACGAGCTTGCGCAGTTCATCCACCCACTTGGGAGCATCTGCATGCCCAGGGTATTCCTTGATGATGCTGAGCATGTCCGCCATGGCCTGAATGCGGCCCGCGCCGTGGGAGTAAAGATAGCTGGCCCGAGCCCAGCGCAGGGCAGGCAGATCGTTGCGAACCCAAAGCTCAAATTCCGCGTCTGAAAGCTGGCCTTTCGCAAAGGCCTGTTCAGCAGCAATGCGGGAGTCCCACAAAGGCACCGGATTTGAGCCCGTGGATTCAGCGATTTTCAGCATCGTGCCATACATTCCCCCCAGCGAAGAAGGGTCGCCGCTCCAGGCGGAAGAAGCCGCAAGGTAACGCTGAAGCTGGTAGGCTTCGACCACGGGCGCCTGAGCCGAACGAATCATGTTCCGGGCACGGCCCCTGAGCTTGGTCGCAGAATCGACGAGGTTTTTGACATACTCTTGAAGCTTGGGCACCATCGTCGGAAGGGTTTCCGGTGTGCACTCATTCGCCTGTAGAGTGAGCATCAGATAGCGCAGCCCGAGACGGATGGCACAGGCCTGGTCACCCTCGTCATCAATCGTGCCACCCTGTGCCTTGGCACGTTTTTCCATGCTCTTTTCCATCCGCTGCTCCATCTCCCTGGCCATGACCTTGCTGCCATCCTTGCGCTCGGCGTTGATCAGGGAATAGCAGTCGAGATAAAAGTTCGTAGCAGCGGCCTCGCTGGCTGTGGCTGCATCCAGTTTGGCGATGATCCCTCCCAGGAATCCACTGCGCTGGGCGGAGATGGTCTTTTCAAGCTCCTGCAACTGGCTCAGCACGTTGGAGACCTGGGCATCCGTGAGCTGCGGCTTTTCTTCGCCAGCAGGCGCCGAGGGCGCGGTGGTGGCTTGAGCCGAAAGCAGGGCTGGAGCGGCCAGCAGAACGAGCATGAGAGGAGCTGTCTTCATGGGGCAGTGAGGTGATGGTCCCTTGTAACGACGAGGAGGGCAAAAACTAAGGGGAAAGATGCGAAAACCTTCGGATGGAGCTTCGTTCAGGCAGGCAAGATCGCCCGCCGCTCCAGCCCCAGACGTCCGCGGCGGTCGCGCCGGAGGCGGATGTCCTCCCGAACAATGTCTGTGCTGCCGGGACCTTCGTATTCCACATTCACAATGACAAGTTGAGGCATGATTTCGAGGCTGAGCACTCGAAAAACGGGAGTCCTCTTGATCCGAAAGAAGGCATGCAAAGGGATGTGAGGGTGAGCGGCGTTCCAAAGCCAGCGCGCAGGGGGGAAGTCATCCAGTTCAGAGAGCGCCTGAAGCATCTCGCGAATCTGATGCTCTTCGTGATGGCGCAGCAGCTTTGAAGCCGCACGGCGGCCGAGCATCTGCTCCATGAATGCCGCAATCGGGTTGAGATGATCTTCTTCCATCTCCGTGATGATCTCACGAGCACATTCTCCCATGCGGGCACGAAATTCATCTTTCGTGATGCGGCCGGAATCCAGAAGATTGAAAAGCTGTCGTGGGCTGAGTGGAGTGCTGGGAGGCACGGCAAGAAGTCGGTAGGCGGACCTGAGGATGGTGGCAGTCAACAAAAACGCCGCCGGGAGGTCTTCCCGGCGGCGCCTAAACGCTAATGCACGCAGCAAGAATCATCACTGGCCAGGGGCAGGAGCTGCAGGGGCTGCTGGAGGAGCACCAGGCAAGGCAGGCAGACCGCCTGCAGGTGCGGCGGGAGCGCCTGGCAGACCAGGAAGGGCACCAGGAGCAGCAGGCAGAGCGCCTGGAGCCCCAGGAAGGGCGCCTGGCATGCTGGGAACGACACCACCAGACTGCATCCCGGTGTTCAGGATCTGCAGCACCTGCTGGGGCTGGTTCTGGCTGGCCATCGTGAAGATGTCATAGCCACCGTTCATCGCCTTCGGACCTACAGCCGGGCCTTTTTTCGAGGCAAGCTGCTCGACCTGCACGGAGTTGTCGTTGCGGCCGATGATGATCTTGCCACCGCGCCAGGAACGGCCTTCACGAGGCTGTCCGGCAGCATCGCAGTTCCACTGCGGAGGCCAGCTGGGGGCCAGAGGGTTTTCGAAAACCAGCGGCATGATGCCGTTGCTGGAGGTCGTCTGCCCCTGGGTCAGCGCCCAATGGTTTTCGCCAGCCTGCAGCGCCTGGTCAAAGGAAGGCGCTGTGCCAACGTTGCCGTCCGGGATGAACTTCGAGGCCTTCGCGCCGAAAATGCGCTCGTCCTGGATGATGTCTTCCTGGATCAACACGCGGAAGGCGTCGTTGGATGTGATCGCCTGACCGCCCGTCTGTGGATTGTTGTAGGTGTCCGGATAGATGGAGTTGTTGTCGTTCGCGAAGATCTTCATGGACATGATGATCTGGCGGCAGTTGTTGGACGTGGAGGTTTGGTTCGCCATGTCCTGAATGACGTTGAAAGTAGGGACCGCCAGGCTCGCGAGAATCGCGATGATGGTGATCACCACCAGGAGTTCAATGAGGGTGAAACCTCGGTTGAGGGCTCGTTTCATAGTAGTGCGTTAGGGTTGGGGTTATGATGTATGAATGATGGACGAAATGATGATATGCCGCCCACCGGCAGCGATTAGACAAACAGCGGCGGCCGCTGGCGAGAAAAATCTTCGTCTTCTCATGTCGCATGGCCCAAATTTGCCAAAGCCAGGCCCCTG
>CALDGV010000661.1 GCA_937941745.1 uncultured Prosthecobacter sp.
GGCCACCACGGCAAGGCTGTATCGCTCAGGTTTCGGAACGACCCAGGTGCTGACTGGTGTGCCTGCGGCTACGGTGACGGCTCCTGTCAATTACGTGGTTTTTGGTGGCCGCTATATCGCGCCTCCAACCACCACGGGAGCGACTACGGTGCTGATGAACATTGCCCCTGGAAGCAACAATGCTGAAGTTTTCTTCCTTGAAGATGGTGCCAGCAACATTGTTGCCAGCCTGAATCCCAACTTGGAGCGGCTTGCTCCTGGCGACACCAATCCGATCGTCAGCATTGGAGCCAGAAGCACTGTCACCGTTCCGAAGAAGACAGTGACCATCAACCCAGCAAACACGAGTGTGAAGGCCACGGCTTCATCGGGAGCATTCAGCGGCGCCTTTGCCCTGGCGGATGATGATACGACCACGCCGACGGTGAAGGCGGATGAGTTCAAGCGCAGCATTGCCTTCCAGGGCTTGATCGTGCGTCACCGTCAGCCTGACAACTCCTGGATCAGCTATGGCGTCGGCTACTTCCTGGTGGATCAACTTCCACAGACGTTCCCAGGCACCACGACCAAGAATTCGCCAAGGCTTTCAGGTCTGGCTGTCTTCCGGCCGCTGGGAGTGGACGTTCCTTGAGGTTCATTCGCTGAATGGTTTTTCGCCGGCCTGATGACCTCGTCAGGCCGGCGTTTTTCTTGCCGGTTGTCAGAGCGTCCATACCCGCTAGTTTCACAGACGCGGTGTGCATTCAGTGCCCGGTCTGATTTTTTCTTCCCATGTCTGCTCTTCCAGTTGTCCAGGTCGGTTCCGTCGTTGTCGATGGTGCCGAGCCTCTTTTTATTCTTGGTCCCTGCGTGATCGAGAGTGAAGATTTTATCTGGGAGGTTGCGGAAAGGCTCGGAGCCCTGGCCCACAGCCTGCGTTTGAGGTGGATTTTCAAGGCCTCCTATGACAAAGCCAACCGCAGTGCAGTCTCCTCATTCCGCGGCATTGGAGTCAAGGCCGGGTGCAAGCTGCTGCAAAAAGTAGGACTGAAACTGGGAGTGCCTGTGACGACGGACATTCATACCTCGGAGGAAGCTCGTGTGGCCGCCGATTACATCGACCTTTTGCAGATTCCTGCCTTTCTCTGCCGCCAGACGGACCTTATTCTCGCCGCTGGAGAAACCGGACGGGCGGTGAATGTGAAAAAGGGCCAGTTCATGGCGCCCTGGGATGTTAAAAACATCGCTGAGAAGCTGCAATCGGTGCGCTGTCAGAACTTCCTTTTTACGGAGCGGGGCACGACATTCGGCTACCAGAACCTTGTGGCTGACATGCGATCCCTCTACTGGATGCGCGAACTCGGATTCCGTGTCATCTTTGATGCCACGCATTCGGTTCAGCGTCCTGGCGGGCTTGGGACAGCCACCGGCGGTGATGGCAAGCTGGCCCCGGTTCTGGCTCGTGCTGCTGTGGCAGCAGGCTGCGATGGTGTTTTTATGGAGACACATCCCAACCCTGCCAAGGCCATGTCTGATGGCCCCAACCAGATCCCGCTGACAGAGCTGCCCCAGGTGCTGGGCCAGCTTCGCAAAATCCACGCTGTTGTTCAGGAAGGTCTTTGATTCGAGCCTGCATGTCCGTCTTCCCCCCCTCTACCTGCCGTGTCTGGCCTGCGCTTTTCCTGGTGCTGGCCACCGCATTGCTTGCTCAAAGCACGGCACCGCTGCCTCCGCCGCAGGAGAGCAAGATGGCTGCCTTTGGGAAAATGATCCCAGAAGGCTTTGTGAACCGCGGAGTCGTCATTCCATCCTTCGATGAAGCGGGGAAAAAGACCTCCGAACTGCATGCCACCACCCTGACTCGGATCGACAGCGAGCGCCTGCAGGCCTCGGAAGTCACCATCGACATCCTGTCGGACGATCCGGCTGACAACATGCGCGTCACCCTGCCGAGCGCCCTGTATCATCTGAATGAGGAGGTTCTGCGCAGTGAGGAGCGCAGCACGATCTTCCGCCGGGATCAGGAAACTTCCGGGGATACCCTGGTCTTTGATTCGCGCACTTCGATGGGTAGCATGACGGGCCGTGTGCGCACATTGATCTTTGACACCGGCACCGAGACGGGGCATTCCACCCCTGCCCAACAACCTGCTCCCAAGGCATCGAACTGACATGAACCCCTACCGGCCCATCCTTTTGCTGCTCCCCCTCGGCTGGGCTATCTCAGCGCATGGCCAGGGTGCCAGCCGTCTTTCTAACCCTGGGAGCGGCCTAGACTCCAAGCGCCAGCTCCAGCAGGCGGCCGAGCGGCTTCGGGAAGCCCAGAAGAGTGGTGAATTGGACCGGGCTAAGTCAACCGCCCAGGAACTGATCAAAAACCTTCCTCCAGGAATCACGGATGCAGCCAAGGCGGCGGTTCAGTCACCTGAGGCCCGTGCCCAGGCTATTGAAGCCGCCAAGGCCGCTGCCGGTGGGATGCTTCCCCAGTTCCAGGGCATGGCTGGCGGCCAGACTCCAGGGGCGACTCCTCCTCCGACAGCTCCGGCGGTCCAGGAAACTCCTCCGACCGCCCCTGCCGGCCCTGCGCCCGGCGCTCTTCAGCCGCTTGAACAGGCCTCGACTCCCCCCACAGGCCTCACCCGGGCACTCATCGAGTCCGACCGGGCTGACTTCGACCTCAAGCAGGGCATCTTCATTTACCGTGGTCATGTCAAAGCCCGTCACCCCGATTTTTACATCGAGTGCGAAGAGCTGGAGGTTCACATGATCCAGGAAGATCAGGACAAGGCAAAGGCAGGCAGCCCTGCCAAGGCTGCGTCGAAAGACGCTCCCTCGATCACCAAAAGCGGAAAAAAAGCCGACAAGGAGCCGCCCATCAAAAAGGCCATCGCTCGTGGCCCGATGGTCATTGTGGAAAAGCGCGATCCAGGTGGTGATGTCCAGCAGGGGCGCTGCAAGCGCCTCGAATACGATCGCGCTACAGGCAACATGACCCTCAGCGACTTCCCCCAGGTGCAGAAAGGCAATGTCCTGCATATGGCGACGACTGCAGACACCGTCATGACTTTTGACAAAGACGGCCGACTGACCACCAACCGGCCTGCCCGCACCGTCATCCTCAGTGATGATCAACCTCCGGGGGGCGCTTCGTCCTCGAACTGATTCTGATTCCCCCTTTCGCGTGGCCCGTTCTTCCAAGCGCAACCGTCCTGACAACTCCACTCCGGCCCTCGGTCTGGAGGTCGATGCCGCCAACCGCCCTCTGTCGGCGGCTCCACAACCTGTTTACGCAGGGTCCTTGGAGGATCCCGGCACGCCAGTGTCTGCTCCGGGCAGCCGTCTGCTGCATACAGAAGGCTTGAAGAAGGTTTACGATGGACGTGCCGTCGTGAACGGAGTCGATATCGAGGTGAAGGAGGGCGAAATCGTCGGTCTTCTGGGGCCCAACGGCGCAGGTAAAACCACCACTTTCTACATGATTGTCGGGCTCGTCCGCCCGAACGGCGGCAAGGTTTATTTTGATGGGGCGGATGCCACCCATGAACCCATGTACAAGCGTGCCCGCCTGGGCATGGGCTACCTGCCGCAGGAGGAGTCCATTTTCCGCCGCCTCACAGTGCGTGAGAACATCCTTGCGGTCATGGAGACGCAGAACTTCACCAAAAAGGAGCGCGATGAGCAGTGCCAGCAGCTCATGGAGAAGTTCGGCATCGACCACGTGGCCGACAATCCCGCCCTCACCCTTTCTGGCGGAGAAAAACGCCGTCTGACCATCGCCCGCAGCCTCGTGACCGAGCCAAAACTGCTGATGCTGGACGAGCCTTTCAGCGGAGTGGACCCCATTGCTGTCAGTGAGATCCAGGACATCATTCGAATGCTACGTCGCGCAGGGCTCGCCATCCTCATCACGGACCACAATGTTCGCGAAACCTTGAACATTGTGGACAGGGCCTACCTGATCTATGAAGGTCAGGTAAGGCGCCATGGCACCAAGGACTTCCTCGTCAACGACCCTGAGGCTCGCCGTCTGTATCTGGGAGAAGACTTCAGCATGTAGCCTGACTTCCATTCAACCAACCATCACCCCCCGAAAACAAGGAGGATACCACCATGCAAAAGCACAACGTCAACCTGCCCATCGTCATCACCGGACGTCATGTCGAAATCACCGACGCCATCCGGGATTACGCCCACAAGAAAATTGAAGGTCTTCATCTCGACTATCCTCGGATCATCGAGGCCAAGGTCATCCTTGATGTCCAGCACCACCGCCAGATCGCTGAAATCATCCTTTTCTGCGCTGATCACATCGTCATTGAGGTGAAAAGCACCACGGAAGACATCTATGCTTCGATTGATGAGTCGATCGCCAAGATCGCCCGCCGCATGCGGAAGTTCAAAACCCGCCTGCTCAAGAGCCACCGTCCCCGGAAGGATGGCAGCATCCGTCACATCGAGGAGAAAGTCTTCCACGCTGAGGTCCTGCACACCACTGAAGAAGAGCACGTTGAGCCCGCTTATGTTCACAATGAGAAGTACAAGGTCCGTCCGCTCTTCGCAGACGAGGCCATCATGGATCTCGAACTGAGCGACCGCCCCTTCGTCATCTTCCACAACCAGACCACGCACAAGCTTGCGATCCTTTTCCGCCGCAAAGACGGTGACTACGGACTCGTCGAGCCCGAAGACAAAAACTAAGCTGAACTCAGGCGGGCGGACAGCAATGTCCGCCCGCTTTTTTTGTGTCTGGACGTCGCCGTTGTAACTCTCACTCGCGGGAGAGTTGCCAGAGGATGAAGGCCATCTCTTCCGCTTTTTCCTTCAGGTGTTCGTAGCGTCCCGATTTGCCGCCGTGGCCGGCTCCCATGTTGGTTTTGAGGAGCAGGAGGTTTTTGTCCGTTTTGAGGGAGCGCAGCTTGGCCACCATTTTGGCGGGTTCCCAGTAAGTCACCCGCGGGTCGTGAAGTCCTGCGGTGAAGAGCATCGGTGGATACGCCTGGGCACGAACATTGTCATAAGGGCTGTAGCTGCGGATGAATTCAAATGCCGCCTTGTCCGTGATGGGGTTGCCCCATTCAGGCCACTCTCCCGGGGTGAGCGGCAGATCCTTGTCCAGCATGGTGTTGAGCACATCGACAAACGCGACGTGCGCAACGATGGCTCCGAAGAGTTCGGGGGCCTGATTGACAACCGCCCCCATCAGCTCACCGCCTGCACTGCCGCCACTGGCAGTGATGCGGCCTTGGGAGGAGTAGCCGAGCTGGATGAGCCCACGTGCAGCATCGACAAAGTCATGGAAGGTGTTCGTTCGTCGGGTGAGCTTGCCATCAAGATACCACTGGTAGCCAAGGTCGTCTCCTCCGCGGATGTGGGCGATCGCGTAAGCGAAGCCGCGGTCCACGAGGGAGAGGCGGCTCGTGCTGAAATCGGGAGGCGTGGCATGTCCGTAGGCTCCGTAGGCGTAGAGGTGCAGGGGCTGGCTGCCGTCCTTTTGGAAGCCCTTTTTCATCAGGATGGACACCGGCACCTGAACACCATCGCGCGCCGTGATGGTGACGCGCTCAGTGACATACTGGGTGGCGTCGTAGCCACTGGGAATCTGCTGAACCTTCAGTGTCTCCAGGCGCTTCTCAGCGAGGTGGTAGTCATAGTCCGTTTCGGGGGTGACCATGGACTCATAGTCGATTCGCAGCTTGGTGACCTCGTATTCAGGGTTCATCCCGAGGCTGGCAGTGTAGCTGGACTCGGGAAACGCGATTTTCTCTGCCTCCAAAGGGGCGTCGTAGCGGCGGATTTCGATCTGGTCGAGACCGTCGATGCGGCCTTCGGTGACGAAGAAGTCCTTGAAGAGGCCAATGCCGGTCAGGTAATGCCGGTCGGAGCCTGGGATCAGGGTTTTCCAGTCGCCCGGCTTGTTCAAGGCCGCTGTGGCGATGCGGAAGTTCACATGTTCGTCGTTCGTGTGGATGTAAAGCAGGCCGTCGCGCACATCCACGTCGTATTCGCGGCCCGCCCGGCGCGGGCTGACGAGGATGGGCTCGGCCAGCGGATCTGCTGCGGGAATGAGGCGCACCTCGCTCGTGACCTGATCGCCAGTGCCGAGAATGATCCAGTCTTCCTGCGCGCTGAGATCGACATCGCAGCTGAAGCCGATGTCCGGTTCCTTGTAGATCAGCTTCGCCTTCTTCACATCATCACCCAGACGGTGATAATGGATGTTGTCCGTGCGCCAGTTTTCATTGGCGTAACCAAAGACGATGCCCTGGCTGTCGGAGGTCCAGACGATGCTGGAAAGCGTGTCTGGAATGACGTCAGGCAGGTCCTTTCCTGTCTGCAGGTCGCGGAAATGCACTTGGAAACGCTCCGAGCCGTCATCGTCGTAGGCATAGGCCATGAGTTTTCCATCCGGACTGATGACGAGTTCGCCGAGCTGGAAGTAGTCCTTACCCTTGGCCAGCTCGTTCTGGTCCAAGATGAGCTGTTCCGGGCCGCCTTCGGCAGGTTTCCGATAGTGGCGGCGATACTGCGAGCCTTTGACAAAGGTGGACCAGTAAAGCCACGCGCCATCCTTCACGGGGACGGTGCTGTCATCTTCCTGGATGCGCCCCTTCAGTTCCTCAAAAAGCGTGTTCACCAGAGGCTGCTGTGCCTTCATGTGGGCTTCGAAGTAACTGTTCTCCGCCTTCAAGTAGGCCAGGATGTCCTTGTCCTTGATCTTCGGGTAGCCGGGATCGCGTAGCCAGTGCCAGGGATCTTCAAGAGTGATGCCGTGGTGGGTGGAGGAATGTGGGCGCTGGGGGGCGATGGGCGGGTTATCAGAGGTCATGGTGGAAACCGCAGTCTGTGCCAGGGAGGAGCAGGTGAGGGCCTGCGTCACGAACCAGAATCCTGCGGTGGAGTGTTTCATGGCGGCTAGTAATCGGCCGCCGGTCAGATGCAATCCTGGGAGGCCTTCGGGTTCATGATTCGTGCTGCTTTTGAGGTTGAGCCGCCGTCATCCTGCGAAACACTCCCCGGCATGCATCTCCTTTCCCCTGAGCCGATTCCCACCGAAGCCACGCCGCCCTTTGCGCCCGGTGAAGGGGCGGAGGTGCGCTTTCTGGGCACGGTGCGTGGCACCGAGGACGGGAGGCCTATTTCAGGCATCGATTACAGCGCCTACCTGCCCATGGCTGAAAAGATGCTGGCTGCCTTGATTGAGCAGGGCAGGGCCGAACATGGCCAGCATGAGGTTTTCATCCAGCACCGGCTTGGATTCGTGGGGGCTGAGGAGCCGAGCATTGTGATCCGGGTGCGCTCCCGGCACAGTGCGGAAGCCTTTGACCTCTGCCGGTGGTATCTGAAGGAGGTCAAGACGCGGGTGCCGATCTGGAAACGGCCTGTGTTTGCCGATGAGAATGGGCTGGCAGGCGGCCCTGGGCGCGATCACGTGTGAAAGAGGCTTTTCAGAGCCGACGATGCCGGCCTAAGGTTACCCCTCCATGCTCGATCCCTTTGCCAAACTCGCCGAGGCTGGCTTTTCCCAGCAGGGAGGCCTGATGACGTCGGGCAAGGAGGCGGATCACTGGACCCCGGAGCTGATCGCCAGCCTTGACTGGATGCGCATGGCGGAGCTGGTGCGTGCTATCGCCGTTCATGGCGGCTGTGAACTGGCGCGCTCCATGGTGCTGGATGACGGGGCCGTGATGTTTGCGATGATCGAGCAGCCGCTGACGCCACATCCCAGGCGTGCCCTGGTCAAAATCGCGGCCTGGCATGAGTGGGGGGCATCTCCAGAGTCTGTGATGCACTTTGCCAGGGAGGTGCGGACGGCCCAGAACGCCCGGGGCATCCTGGTGGCTCCGGGTGGTTTCACGCCGGCGGCACTGCTCGCCGCCCAGCAGCACCGGATCGAGGCTGTGGACGCTGCGGCGCTGCATCAAGTGCTGCTGCAACTGCCTTCAGAACGCAGCGATTTCTTTTTTGACATCGCCACGGCTGGCGACTGCCACACCCCGACCTGCCCGGCCTGCCTGCAAAAGCTTTCCAAAGTGGAGTCGGTCATCCATTCGGAGCTGCCTGAACTGCGCGAAGTCAGCCAGTCCGGGCTGGTGGCGGATCATGTGCAGGTGCAGAAGCTCATCGTGAACCCAGGATCGGAGGTGACCTTCCTGCATGAGGTGAGGGCGCAGGAGATCCTGATCGCCGGTGATGCCACGGGGGATTTTGTGTGTGAGGGCCCTGTGACGCTGCTCCCCGGTGGCACCCTGAGCGGGACGGTGGCCGCCAGGGCCATGCAGGTGGAGGATGGCGGGGAGCTGCGAGGCAAGTTCCGCATTCTTCAGGGCCCGCCGCGCTCGTTTGTGCGTGAAATCCGGCGCTGGCAGTGGCGCTGCCGCAGCGACCGCCAGCAATCTTCATGTCCCATGATCATCTTTGAGCCTCATGGTGAAAGCGGTGATGCCTGAATGAGGTTCAACGCGGGTCCTTGCCATAAACTCCGCCGGTCTCCGCTGTGGGCAGCCTGGGCTTGGAGCGCTGGGGCTGATCCTGGGCAAACCAGCGATTGCCTTCAAACTGAAAGGTTTCTGGAGCGGTGTTTGCGCCGATGTTGACCTCCACCTGGACCTGAGAGCGCTGGAAGATGATGCGGTTGTCCCGGATGATCACGTTCCGGCAGGGCACGAACCGCTCGGAAACGGTCTCCTGCAGGATGCGGAAGATCCATTTTTCAGGGAAAAGGATAGTGTTGCGGGTGAAAAGAGCCCCATCGACTCCGACAAAAGCGGCTGCGCAAAGGCTGCCCTCCATGGTGCAGTCCTGAACGGTCAGGTTCCTGCCCTCATAAGTGGCGTCAGGGGGACGGAAAAACTCCAGGCCGGTGGAGCCACCGACATTCACTGGGCGCTGACCTGCTTGTTTGAAGGTGCATTTTTCGACGACCACATCGCTGGTCCCACCCTTGAGCTGGATGGCGGCGGTGGCACTGAATCCCGGCTTGCCGGTGAACTGGCAGCCGGTGATGCGGGAGCGATGACAGCCTACAAAGTCAATGCCCTGGCCGCCCCAGCCGGAAACCACGCAGTTCTGGATGGTCAGTTCATCCAGCCCGCTGCACTTGATGGCATCGTGGTTGCCCTGTGGGCCGATGTCGGTGATCTGCAGGCGATCGAGGGTGATGCCTTTGACGGGCTCCGTCCTCTGGCCGCCATCGTCGAGATTGAGGCCGTTGATGCTCTGGCCGCTGATGTGGAGGTTTCTGAGGGTCAGGCGCTGGCAGCGGCTGAAGTGCCAGCCAGAGCTGCCACCTTGAAACACGGGGGGCTTTTCAGGAACCAGGGCTTCCACAGTCAGATCATCCACTCCACTGACATGGTGCCCTCCAGGGTAGGTGCCCGGGGCGATTTTCAGAGTTTGTCCATTTTGCAGCCCCCGCAGGGCGGCCTGGAGCGAGGCTGCATCTTGGATGGTGACGACATCCGCCTGTGAATCGGTGGCGGCCACGACAGCGAG
This sequence comes from uncultured Prosthecobacter sp., assembly GCA_937941745.1. Classification (GTDB taxonomy): domain Bacteria; phylum Verrucomicrobiota; class Verrucomicrobiia; order Verrucomicrobiales; family Verrucomicrobiaceae; genus Prosthecobacter. The sequence goes on from CALDGV010000661.1 coordinate 9,472, forward strand.
GAGGAGAAGGAAGCGGTTCACAGCTCCGGGATACGTTTCGGAGGTGTTAAAAAAAGCATCGCCTTGAGAAACGATCGTGGCAGAATCCGGTAGATAGTTCTGTAAGCCCTTGATGCCATGCTCACTCCCATCGGACAGATTCTCAAAGCCGCTCGTGAGCAGCGCGGCTTGAGTCTCCTAGATGCCGCGCATGAGACCCGCATCCCGGTGAACCGCCTGCACCTGCTGGAGCAGGACAATTATGCGGCCTTTGGCAGCATGACGTATGCCCGCTGCTTTCTGCGCCAGTACAGCCAGTATCTTGGGGTCGATGCTTCTGCGATTCTTGATGAGCTGCCAGGCGGTGCGCTTGGCGGGCCGCGGGATTATCGTTATTTGGTGGCAAATCATGGTCCATGGGTGCTTTCCCGGGAAGCCCGGCTGGGGCAGCTGAGCCAGCAGGCGTCCAGGGCTCATGCCAGGCGTTCGCCGGTTCCTGCGGGCCTGGCGGTCTTTGTCCTCGTTCTGGCAGGGACAGGCATGTGGGGAAAGTATGTGGCCGAGGATCGGTTGGCGGAGCAAGAGCCAGCTGCTGCCCAGCCTCTGTCTGCCGCGGAGGTGCGGCAGCTTTCGGCCGGAGCCAAGCCTGGCCTGAGTTCTGCCCCGATGGTGCCACTGCCGGTCCGGATCTTGAAGGCCGTGCCTGTCGAGGAGGAAGAGGGCGTCGTTCAGTCCCCGGCTGACAAGTCGGCGAACCTGGAGTAAGGGCGGGACATGGAAAACCACCCCACACCTCCAGCGAAAGGCTGGTGGATCGGTCCCCTGATCTTTGGCCTGCTCTTTCTGGCGGGCTTGGCGGTCGTCTGGCAGGTCAGTGAAACAGGCCGCGAGTTGCTGGCCAAGTCCTTCATGACCCTGGCCGGCTATCTGGCCACCCCCTTTGTGCTGGAGACCACCGCCGCCCTCACCGGGCTGATCATCGTGCTGGTTTACAATGAATGGCGGCGCAGCAAGGACGGGCCGGACTGGGTGGTCATGGAGGTGAAGGAAGAGAAAAAGCCGGAAGCCGCAGACAAGTCAGCCGACTCCTGAGAACGGGAGCCTTATCCCTCAAAGAAAGCGCCCCGGACAAAAGCCGGGGCGCTTTGAGATCCCGCCTGTGCCGTTCGATCTGAGGGCCTCGAATCCCAGGGGAGACGAGGTGGGTGCCCATGAACAAGGGCGCTGTCTTCCAGTGAAGGCATGACAAGACATCCCAGGTCACGTGGCTCCCGGTGTCATAAAAACGGGTCGGGCCACAACAGTCTGATGACGAACACTGCAGGAAAGGGAGCGTCAGCCGGATGAGAAGTCTCCGGCCGATGCAGAAAAGGATTTCAAGGAACCCGGCACGTCAGGAGTGTCCCTGGGCGCGCCTCATGAGTGAGCTGATCATAGAGGGAATTCAGACCGGATGACAAGACCGAAGGCGGCTAATTTTCCCCAGGCTCATTGAGGGCCGAATCCGGGCAGGTACTGGGTCTGAGCAGAGGGCAGTTTTTTGAGCTTGGAGGGCGGGGCCAGGGTCATCGGAGCTGGCGGCGCGCATGGGACATCGGGAGTCACAGGGCGCAGACCCCGCAGGTCTCCGGAAGGCCTGCTCGGCGTGGCGGGTTGTGCGGAGGGTGCTGCTGCTGGAGTTGAGTTGGCCGCTGCGACCGCGCTTTCGGCGGCCGGCGGCAGGGCTGGCCGCACGGGTGGCGCATTCTGCGGCCTCTGTGCCAGCAATCCGGCGTCCTTCTTCACCTCCACCGGGGCTCCGTGGGGCGTGGCTTTGAAAAACAGCTCGGCCATGTGGCCCGGCAGGCGGATGCAGCCATGGGAGGCTGGGTAGCCGGGCAGAAAGCCTTGGTGCATGCCGATCGCTCCGTTGAAGCGCATGAACCAGTTCATGCTGGCACCTTCAAACTTGGTGCCGGGAGGCGGGGTGTCTTTTCGCACGTCCACATCTTCCACAATCACCGCGCCGGATTCATCCACAAAGGCTCCATACCAGGAGGAGCGGTGGTCTTCATCCTTCTCGGTGACTTTGAAGTTCCCCGGCCGGGTGTCATTGCCCTCCCGTCCTGAGGAAATGGGGGAGAGTCCCACCAGGGTGCCCTGCTTGAAAAGCCCGACATGCTGCTCCTCCAGGCTGATCACGATCTTTTTCGGCCCTTCGGCGTGCGCTTCTTCGCTCCAGTAGGTGCCGTCATGAGCTGGTGTCACGGGCTCGGGTGGCGTGGTGCACTGACTGAGGCAAAAAACGGCCAGAGCACCTGAGAAAAATCGACTGACGGATGGGGCGGCAGGGAAGGGGATCATGGCAAAAATCAGCCCTGATCAAAGCGCGAGCAGACAGCCGAGTCGAGTACGGTTTCTGCCGGGGTGCAGACGTCATTCAGCAGCTGGCTGACATTGCATTTGCCCTCACCGGGCCGTCTGCCATCATCGCGGCCTCGTTCAACCTGACCCTTCCCCATGTATTTTCTCGGCATCGACAGCGGCACCCAGAGCACGAAAGCCATCGTCCTCGACCTCGACAGCGGCAGGATCCTCGCCTCCGGACACAGCGCCTATGAGCTGATCGAAGGCCTTCCGCCAGGGCACCTCGAACAGCACCCTCAGACCTGGCTCAGCGCGGTCGAATCGTGCGTCCAGCAGTGCCTGGACAAGCTTGGTGCGGACCGCGCAAAAATCGCAGGCATCGGTGTGAGCGGCCAGCAGCACGGTCTGGTGGCCCTGGGGGCTGACGATCAGCCGGTGAGGCCGGCAAAGCTCTGGTGCGACACCTCGACCCAGGCCCAGTGTGCGGAGATCGCCCATGAGTTCGGCGGGCAGCCCGGCGTCATCGCCATGGCAGGCAATGCCATGCTGCCCGGCTACACCATTCCCAAGCTGCTCTGGATGAAGCAGAACGAGCCCGAGAAATTTGCCCGGACGACCTCCATCCTGCTGCCGCACGATTACATCAACTTCTGGCTCAGCGGCGTGAAGCGCATGGAATATGGTGATGCCTCGGGCATGGGCATGCTCAATGTGAACACCCGCCAGTGGTGCTATGAGCTTTGCGACTTCATCGATCCTCGTGTCCGCTCCATGCTACCTGAGCTCGGTTCCAGCCGCAGTGTGCATGGTCGCCTGCGTCCTGAACTGGCGAAGGCCTGGGGACTTGGTGACAACGTCATTATCTCCGCAGGTGGCGGCGACAACATGATGGGAGCCATCGGCACGGGAAACATCAAGCCTGGTGTCATCACCGCCAGCTTCGGCACCAGCGGCACGCTTTACGGCGTCGCCGGATCACCTGTGGTCGATGGCCAGGGTGAAGTGGCTGCGTTCTGTGACAGCACCGACCAATGGCTGCCGCTCGTCTGCACCATGAATGTCACCGTCGTCACCGAGCAGGTGCGCGAGATGTATGGCTGGGATTTGAAGCAGCTCGAAGCCGCCGTGGCCTCTGCGCCTGTGGGTGCCGATGGCGTGATGTTCCTGCCCTACCTGAACGGGGAGCGCACACCCAACCTGCCGAATGGCAGCGGCGTGCTCCATGGTCTGCGCCCGACCAACATGACTCCAGCCAACATCGCGCGCGCTGCGGTGGAAGGCGCGACACTTGGCCTCGCCTATGGTTTGAAGCGCTTCCGTGATCTCGGCATGAATCCCACGGAGATCCGCCTGACAGGCGGCGGCAGCAAAAGCAGTGTCTGGCGGCAGATCGCCGCCGATTGCTTCAATGCAGAAGTCGTCACACTCAGCACCAGCGAGGGAGCTGCCCTTGGCGGCGCCATCCAGGCCGCCTATGCGCAGGCCAACGAGCATGGTGAGACCCTCAGCTACGAGCAGCTCTGCGCACGTCTGGTCACCCTGGATGAATCCACCCGCTGCCGCCCCGATGCTGGAAATGCCGCAAAGTATGCCGCGCAACTGGAGCGCCAGATGGAGCTCACAGGTCGTCTCCAGCAGACGGGCTGGCTTTGATCCTCCATCACGCTTCCCGGTGGCTGCCGAAGGCCGCCGACAGACCCTGTTCCGCCTTTTCGTAGCCTGCGTCCTTTTTCCCCATGCGTTTCTTTCTGTCTTTGACCCTCGTCGCAGCATCCTCGGCGGCGGCTGCTGATCCCAAAGAGCATCCCATGACCCCGGGGGGCATCTACCCTGCCCATGACCTGCAGCGCCCGCGGCCGCCAGTGGTTTCTCCGGCAGGCTACAGCAGCCAGGAAAAGGCCGGCGCCGCACCCTCGGACGCCATCGTGCTTTTTGATGGCAAGGACCTCTCCAAGTGGAAGGCCGATCCCCGCAAGGACACGCCGCCGGGGGATGACAAGCCGCGCTGGAAGGTCGAAAATGGCCATGTCGAGATCACGCCCAAATCGGGAGGCATCCGCACCCGCGAAAAATTCCGGGGCGACTATCAGCTGCACCTCGAATGGCGCACACCCGACGTGGTCAGTGGCAACGGCCAGGGGCGTGGCAACAGCGGCGTCTTCATCGGCGGCTTCCCCGAGATCCAGGTGCTCGACTCCTACCAGAACGACACCTATCCGGATGGTCAGGCCGCAGGACTTTACAGCCATTATCCGCCCATGGTGAACGCCAGCCGCAAGCCCGGCGAATGGCAGACCTACGACATCCTTTTTGAGCACGCCCAGCCTGCCAGCGGCGGCAAGGCGCGGCTGACGGTGATCCACAACGGCGTCGTGGTGCACTACCTGCGTGAGTTCGAAAGCAGCGTGCTGGAGAGCGACATCGCCCTCCAGGATCACAACAATCCCGTGCGATACCGGAACATCTGGCTGCGGCCACTGCGGGTGGATTCCGACAAGAAGGGAACGCCTCCGCCTTCTGCGGCAAAGCCTGCAGGAGCCAAAGCCCAGCCTGAAAAAAACGCCAAGGCCAGGCTGCCGCAGGTCATCACCATCAAAACGATGACCGCTCAGATGAAGTATGACCTCGCCGAGTTCACCGTGCGCCCTGGGCAGCCGGTGAAGCTGGTGTTTGAGAATGGTGACGACCTCCCTCACAACATCGTCTTCTGCCAGCCGGGCACGAACACCGCTGAAATGGCGATGAAGCAGATGGAAAAGCCTGAGGAGGCCCTGAAACGCAACTGGCTGCCGGATGACAAGCGCATCTGGCTGAACACGAAGCTGCTCAACCCGCACGAGACTCAGGAACTGACCTTCACCGCTCCTGAAAAGCCGGGTGACTACCCGTATGTCTGCACCTTCCCAGGCCATGCGCTGACCATGAACGGCAAGATGAAGGTGCTGCCGCTGGGGCAGGGACTCAAAGACCTCAAATTTGCCCTCTATCTGGGCAGTTGGAAGGCTCTTCCCGATTTCTCCAAGCTCAAGCCTCACCGGGAAGGCTCGGTGCCGGACAACCTCATCGACATCAAGCTTGATGACTACAAGAACGAGTTTGGCGTGGTCTTCACCGGCAAGCTCTTGGCTCCGCGCAAAGGCAGCTACCGTTTCTACCTCACCGGCGACGATGGAGTGCGCATCAAGGTGGATGGGAAAACGGTCGTCGAATACGACGGCATTCATCCCGCCGGCGACATCAAGGAGGGCAGCATCCAGCTGGAGCAGGGGGAGCACGAGTTCCGCTATGAATACTTCCAGGGAGGCGGTGAGATCTATGCCTTCGCGGCCTGGAAAGGCGCCAATTTCGACATCACGCCCCTTTCGGCCTGGCTGCCGAAAGGCTGGCAGCAAGGCGCCAGGTCGAAGCAGAAAAAGGATTTTGACCCCATCCCGCTGGTGGTGAAGGCGGAGCCGGTCATTTATCGCAACTTCATCGCGGGCGCAGGCAATCGTGGCATCGGTGTTGGTTATCCTGGTGGCATCAACCTCGCCTGGAGTGCGGAAAGCATGAATCTCGCCGTGGTCTGGCGCGGTGCTTTCATGGATGCGGCCATGCACTGGAATTCCCGTGGCGGCGGTCATCAGAAGCCGCTTGGCTATGATGTCTTCCAGCCCACAGGCGATGTCACGCCTGCGTTCTTTGTCACAGACAAGCCCGAGTCGGACTGGCCCGCCTGGGACCCGGTCAAGAGGTTCGAGGGCTTCGTCTGGAAAGGCTACAGCCTGGATGCCCGGCGCTACCCGACCTTTCGCTACACTTGGAAAGGTGTGGAGGTTGAAGAGACCTACGAGGTCAGTGGCGATGGCAACAAGCCGGACGGGAAGGCCAGGTTGATTCGCACCGTCAAGCTGGCAGGCCAGTTGCCCGCCCAGGCTTGGTTCCGCATCGCCACAGGCCAGATCGAGGCCACCGAGGGCTCCTTCCTGCTCCGAGGGACGGTCCCGGCGCGCATCACCGCCCGCGGTGCCAGGCTGGCGGGCAAAAACCTCGTGCTCGCCCCTTCTGTCGGCACCTTCATGGTGACTTACGAGTGGGCGCAGTGACTGTCGGGCAAGAGTGCTGAACTTGTTGCGTTATCGGGCGGCCATGATGACCCGCCGATTGCTTTCCCTACTCTGGTTCCTGCCTGTCCTGCTTGCTGCAGCGCCTTCGAGGCCGCATGTGGTCTTCATGCTGGCGGACGATTTGGGCCGCGCAGACTGCGGATTCATGGGGGGCAAAGTCATCCAGACTCCGCACCTCGACAAACTTGCCAGGGCAGGGGCGATCCTGGATCAGTTTTATGTTCAGCCCGTCTGCTCGCCGACACGGGCCGCACTGATGACTGGCCGCTACCCAATGAGGCATGGTCTGCAGGTCGGCGTTGTCAGGCCATGGGCTCAATATGGACTGCCTCTGGAAGAGCGCACCCTTCCTCAGGCTTTGAAGGAGGGCGGCTACGAGACCGCCATCGTCGGCAAATGGCATCTCGGCACCTTCCAGCCCGGCTATCTGCCGCTTCAACGTGGCTTTGATCATCAATACGGCCACTACAACGGCGCCATCGACTACTTCACCCATGAGCGTGACGGCGGTTTTGACTGGCATCGTGATGACCAGGAGAATCGTGACGAAGGCTATTCAACGCATCTCATCGCGAAGGAATCCGTGCGCCTCATTCAGCAGCGTGACAAGGCGAAGCCCTTGTTCCTCTACGTGCCCTTCAACGCCGTCCACGGCCCTTATCAGGTGCCTGATGACTACCTCAAGCCTTATGCGCAGCTGAAGGGAAACCGGCAGAAGTATGCCGGCATGCTGGCGGCGATGGATGAGGCCGTGGGCAAGATTACCGCGGCCATTGATGAGGCCGGCATGCGCCAGGATACACTCTTCATTTTCTCCAGTGACAACGGCGGCCCCAGCCCCGGCCAGATTACGGACAATGGTCCTTTGCGCGCCGGCAAGGGAACGCTTTATGAAGGCGGCACCCGTGTCGTGGCCTTTGCCACCTGGGAGGGCAAAATCGCTGCAGGCAGCCGGGTCAAGGCGCCGCTGCACATGGTGGACTGGTATCCCACGCTGCTGAATCTGGCTGGAGTCAGCCTGGAACAAAAACTGCCACTGGACGGCCGGGATGCCTGGCCTGCCATCACCGAGGGGGCAGCTTCGCCGCACGACGCCATTTTGCTCAACACCACACCCAACAACGGTGCCATTCGCATGGGTGACTGGAAGCTCGTAGTTGGTGGCAACGTGGCCGAAAGCGAAGATGGTCCTGCGCCTTCGGCGAAAAAGAAGGGCAAGGGCAAAAAGAAGGCCGCCAGCAGCCCTGCTCTGGAACTTTTCAACCTCGCGGATGACCCGAACGAGAAGTCCAATCTTGCCAAAGCACATCCGGAGAAGGTGGCTGAACTGCGGGCGAAGCTCGATGCCCTCGCCGCTCAGGCTGTGCCGCCCAAGAGCGTGCCCATGGAACCCGGCTTCAAGACGCCGAGGGTCTGGGGGCAGAAGGACTGATTTCCATCCTTGCCTTTGGGGCCGCCGCACCTTGGGTGGGCGCAGCCGCTGCCATGACCGAAACCTCCTGTTCCATCATCCGTCGCTGGCTGCTGATGAACTGGATCTTCATGACTGGCGGTCTGCTGCTCCTGGCCACGCTCTGCGAAGCACATCCGGCGGACATCAGCTACCTGCGGGTGAAGGTGGAGCGGCAAAGGCTGGAGTTCCGGTTCTCCTTCAACTTGCTGACCCTCGGGCGGTTCGTGGAGGGATTGGATGCGAACCAGGATCATGCATTGCATCAGCAGGAGATCGAAGCCGCCCTGCCCAGGCTAGGCAGCTTTTTGCAGGAAAAGGTGCCGGTAAAGATCAATGGCATGAAGGCTTCGCTGGGCCGGATGGAGGCTCCCCAATACCTGTGGCCTTCTGAAAACGGCGTTTTTCTGGCCGCGGAGCGCGATTATCCCGTCCGGCATCTGGACCTGACCTTTCACCAGGAGGTGAAGCCATTGCTCGCGGAGGTCTGGCTCGGTTTTGATCTCTGGGAGCAGGTGGGCCCGCTTGGCACGGTCGAGGCCACCTTTGAGCAGGATGACTTCCGCACGCAGGTTCCCTTCTCGCTTTCCGAACCCGACTACCTCTATGACACCGGGTATGCCGTGGAGCATGTTTTTGAGCCTGCCTCTGCCGTGCCGGAGGGCCGTCCCAGCCTCGCCATGTTGGGGGGAGTTGGTGCCGGGGTATTTCTGTCGGTCGTCCTCATGTTCTGGCACCGGCGGAAGCGACGAACAGGCCTGAAGGTGGGATGAGGCGTCGAACTGGAGAGTCTTGGTCGCATGGGAATCCCGGCTTGCCTTCCATGGGTGAACTTTGATAGTTGGGGGCCTTCAACCCACTTTCGCAGCCCTTCTATTTTCAATGCCTTTGGATCACGCGGACCTGTCATCAAGGAGAGAAGGGCAGGGAAAGCTGTCAGGCCGGCCGCTGAGGGTCCTGTTGCTCAACCAGTGCTTCCATCCCGACCATGTTTCGACCGCGCAGCACCTGACGGACCTGGCTCTGGGGCTCGCAGAAGCCGGACACGAGGTCGTGGCGGTGGCGGCGAGCCGCGGCTACGATAATCCAGAGCGGCGGTTCCCGGTGCGCGAGAGGTGGCGTGGAATTGAAATCCTCCGCATCTGGACCCCCGGCTTGGGCAAAAAGGCCAAGTGGCGGCGGTTCGTGGACTTCGCCACCTTCTGGCTCAATGCCACGCTTATCCTGCTCCGCCTTCGTCGTTTCGATGTGACCGTCTGCCTGACCTCACCTCCGCTGATTTCGACCCTTGGAACCTTCATGGCACTGCTGAAAGGTGGTGCGGTGGTGCCCTGGGTGATGGATTTGAACCCGGATGAAGCTGTCGTCGCCGGATGGCTCAAGGCGGGCGGGCTGCCTGAACGGGTGATGACCGCACTGCAAAAGTGGAGCTTCAGCCGTGCCGCCAGAATTGTGGCCTTGGACCGATTCATGGCTGCGCGCCTGCGGGAGAAAGGGGTGGCCGAGGATGTAATCCACGTGGATGCGCCCTGGTCGCACGATGATGCGGTGTGCTGGGATGTGGCCGGCCGGGAGGCTTTCCGGTCACAGCATGGGCTCGTGGGGAAATTTGTGGTGATGTATTCAGGCAACCACAGCCCCTGCCATCCTCTGGACACGGTGCTTGAGGCGGCGCGTGAGCTTTCCAGCCACCCCCAGCTGCACTTCTTGTTCGTGGGCGGGGGCAGTGAGCATGGTAAAGTGCGTGCCTATGGTGAGGCGCACGGCCTGGGAAACATCACCTGCCTGCCCTATCAGCCCAAGGAGATGCTGTCCGCATCCCTTTCGTCCGCAGACCTGCATCTGGTCGTGATGGGCAGCCCCTATGTCGGCATCGTGCATCCCTGCAAGGTGTACAACATCCTGGCCCTTGGGCTGCCTTTCCTCGGCATTGGGCCGGAGGAATGCCATCTGAATGACCTGGCGGCTCGTTTGTCCGACCGGCGTTATGCCCGGATCGCCCGGCATGGTGATGTGTCAGGCCTGGTGCAGACGCTGGTGGCTGCGGCGGAGGCCGGGCCTCTGCCCCCTTCAGAAGCCAGTCGCCAGCTGGCGCTGGAGTTCTCACAGAGCCGCTTGCGCCCGAGGTTGATCGAAGTGATTGCTGCAGCTTCCGGGCGGCCAGGCGCCGGATCAACCAACCCCATTTCCTCCCCCGCATGACTGCCGATGCCAGCGTTGACGCCGCCCTGATGGGGCCGCCTGCGCCTGCGATACCCCAGTTTCCGGAACTGGCGGGATTCGCGCTGCTGGCACTGGTGCTGAGCTTGGTAGGCACCGTTTACATCCTGCGGCTCAAAGGCGGGCTGGGATTGGATGAGCCGGATGGTCGCCGCAAGCATCACGAAAAGCCGGTGCCCCGCCTCGGAGGCGCGCCGATCTTTGCCGCCCTGGTGCTGGGCGTGGTGCTCCTGCTCTGGCTGGGCCGCCTGCGTTGGTCGGAGTATGGGGCGATCCTGGTCTGCAATGTTCTGATTTTTAGCGTGGGGTTCTTTGATGATCTGAAGGCTCTGGGTGCCCGGGTGAAGCTGGTGGGCCAGATTGGCGTCTCCCTCATCCTGTATGCCTTTGGCGTCTCGATCGATGTGTTGAGCAATCCTTTCGGTGCTGGTGCCTTGGACCTGGGCTGGTGGAGCCTGCCGATCACCCTCTTTTGGCTCGTGGCCATTCCCAACATCATCAATTTGATCGACGGGATGGACGGGCTCGCGGGAGGTTTCGGCCTGTTTTTGTCCCTCACGCTGGCCTTCGTCGGCTATGTTGGCGGGCATCCGGAGGTAATGCTGCTTTCCGTGCTGATGGCCGGGGCGCTGGCAGGCTTTTTGTTCTTCAATTTTCCTCCGGCAAGGATCTTCCTCGGGGATGGCGGTGCTTATCTGATCGGCTTTTTTGTGGCATCAGTCTCGCTCAAAAGCTCCCAAAAGGGTTAGGTGATCGCCGCCTTGCTGGTGATCGTGATCGCCCTGGGCGTGCCGATCCTGGACACCTTTTTTGCGATCCTCCGCCGCAGCATCCGTGGCGTGCCGGTTTTCAGTGCGGATGCGGAGCACATTCACCATCGGCTGATCCTGCTGGGCTATTCCAAGGGGCGTGCGCTGGTGGCGATGTACTCGGTCTGCCTGGTCCTGAGCTTGGTCGGCATCAGCATCCTCCTGACCAAGGGAGTGGCCCTGCCGGTGGCGGGTGCCGTGCTCTTCCTGCTGGCCATCGGTGCGGCGCGTTATCTGGGTTATGTGAAAAGCTGGAGCCGACTGCGCGAGCAGATCCGGGAGGCAATGGAGCGCCGCCGCAGGCTGGAGCACATCCGGGTGCACGCCCGGGTGCTGGAGTTCGACATCGAGAAATGCGCGAGCTTGGAGGAGTTTGCAGAGCTGCTTGTGCATCGGTTCCGCTGGATCGGCTTCCTGCCTCATTCTTCGGAGGACACTCATCCCGTCCTGCTACCGATGAAGGGGGGCACCCAGGTGGTGCTGCACTGCCCGCTCGATGACGGCCTGCAGTCAGACTGGTTCAACCGCGCCGATGCCTTCTCGAGCCTCTTCGAACGTTGCCTGGAGCGCTGGGGAGCCCTGCCGGAGTTCGTCAAGCCTTCGCCAAACATGGATTCGGATCAGCCAGCTCTGCCATCGGCGCTTCCGCAACCTTTGCCATCCTCATGACCGATACGAGTGACGATTCTGCTGAACTGCCGGAAGCCCACGAAGTCGAGGAATCGGATAATGAAGGGCGCCTGCACCTGGATGCCGAAGAGTTGTCCGGGGGCCGTCGGCTGCACTGGCGTGCCTGGGCTTATGGCTTGGTGACACTGGTGATCTTGTTTTTTGGCGCTGCCAGGGAACCTTGGGCCCGTGGGCTGGCCCTGTTTCTGATGGGGGGAACCATGTTTCTGGCACCACCTCGGGTGAAGCTGCCAATGGTCCCTGCCTGTGCGCTGCTGTTTCTGGCCGCAGCACCCCTGACCGGGCTGCTGCCGGCTGGCTGGCTGGGCATCCTGGAGCCCTGGCGGCAGAGCTTGATGGAAGACTGGGGCCTTGCCCTGGGAGGGCTACATTCGCCGGAGTGGCGGCTGACCTTGGAATGCTGGCTGGTCACCCTGATCGGAGTGCTCTGGTTCTGGTGCTGCCTGGCTCAGAACTTCAGTGATGGCAGTCGTCGTCTGCTTCTGCGGATGCTTGCGCTGGCGGCACCCCTGCTGGTGATCTTGAGTTTCCTAGACAAGTACGGCTGGGAGATCCCCTGGTGGCCGCGCGGGCTCGGTCATGCCTCGGATCAGCAACCGCCGAGCTTCGGTCCCTTTGCGAACCGCAACCACACTTCCAGCCTGTTCGCCCTGCTGAGTGTCGTGAGTGCTGCCGCAGCGATGGATGCCTTCAAAAACCGTTCCCGCCTCTGGCTGGTCTTTGCCGTCGGTGTGTTGCTGCTGCTGGCTGGCATCCTGGTAAATTCCTCACGTGCAGGGCTGCTGCTCTTTTTTGTGGGCATGACCCTCTGGCTCGGCACCACGGCGATGCGCCGAGGCTTCATGCGCAAGGCCGTGGTGAGCACGGCTCTGGCGGGTGCCGTGATCGCGGTTCTGATGGCCTCCCAGGCCAAGCTCGGGCAACGGGTGGCGACCGTCGGAATCTCCGGGGTGGCTTCCGACCTGCGGGTGTGGCTGGCTGGCCAGACCCTCAAAGCCGTGGATCATGCACCTTGGATCGGGCGCGGGCTGGGGACCTTTGATCATGTGTTCCCGCAGGTCTGTCAGGAGGCTTTTCCTGACACCCGGACGATTCACCCTGAAAGCGATGTGCTCTGGGCCTTGTTCGAGGGCGGGCTTCTGCTGGTGGTGCCGGGCCTGATCCTGGCCGTCTGGCTTTTCCGCTGCTCCGGGCCCTGGCTTTCTTCTCATCGGAAGAAGCGCAGCCACGACAGCCGCTCTGGCCGCCGCATCCGGCGCGCCTTTGGCATCGCCGCGGGCCTGGTGCTGCTTCACGCAGTGGTGGATGTGCCGCTTCATGGCCTGGGCTACTTCGCCTTCTTCTCCGTGGTGACGGCCCAGGCTGTTCGGGGCCGCTATCTGTCTGAGCGCATCTCGCGGCCGGTCGCCTGGTTCTTCCGGGCAGCTGCCCTGCCTGTCGTGGTCTGGGGCGGGTTGTGGATCGCCTTTGCGGCTGGAATGACCAACTCCGGCCCGGCCTCCACGGCTTCCACCCTGCATGATCGCGCGGTGGCGGAATCAGCTGCAGGGCGTCGTGCCGAAGCTCTGAAGCTGGTGAACGAGGCAATCGGCCGGATGCCGATGCTCTACCGTCTCTACTACCTGCGCGCCCAGATCCATCTGCTGATGCGGCACGGCAGCGAGGTGGCCTTGAGTGACTTCGGTCGTGCCCGTGCCCTGGAGCCCAACTATGGTCCCTTGTGCTTCGAGGAAGGTCGTTACTGGCTTCACTTCGACCCCACGCTGGCGGTGGTTGCCTGGAAGGAGGGCATGCGCCGTTACCCGCGTGAATTTGAAAATGCCATGCCACGGTTTCAGGAGATCCTCATCGCGGCGGCGGCCTATCCAGAAATCCAGCATGACCTGTGGCAGGTGGCGGACCGCCCCTCTTTGCAGCTCGTTTTCCTCGCCCACTTTCCAGCCGGAAGCCTGTGGGACCGCTGTCACGAAGAGTTTCTGGCCAAATACCCGGGGCTGGCTGGACTCAACAAGGCGCAGATCCGCCATTTTCTGCACCAGTGGCAGCAGAAGGGCGACACCCAGGCGCTCATTGCCTACCTGCAGAAGCATCCAGGGTTGAAGGACCTGGGCTGGCAGGTTCTGGCCAAGGATCTGGCCGCCTCAGGCAAGTTTGAAGAAGCCTATCGCCTTGCGGCCAAGCACCTGCCATCGCCAGCGCGCTCAGCCTCTCTCACTGCCTCCGATGTACCGAGCCTGGAGCGTGCCGTCGTGCTCAATCCGATTGATCCCCTGCCTGCAGTCGAACTCTACTATGCCCAGCGTGCGGCGGGTGATCTGAAGGCGGCACGCAAGACGCTGGAACGGGCCATCCAGCTGCCGCAGAGCCCGGCCTTCCTCTCCAGGGAGATGGCCTCCGTGCTGGCCGAATCTGGAGACGCCCGGGCTGCCTGGGAGATCCTGCAGTCCCAGCTTCATCTGGAGGCGGTGGAGGTTTCGGTGCTCGACGATACCCTGTCGCCCGAGGAGGTTCCTTCGGCTCCTGCGGCCAAATCGGAGCAGGATGCCCTTCGCCGAGCCTGGGAAGGCATGGAGAAGTGAGGCCGCCGGTTCTCTTCAGCCCACGTACTGCGTGATGAAGCCCTCGTTCCCTTCAGGGTCGCGGTAGCGGCCGAGCAGGATGGGCTCGCCCTCCCTTTGGTTGGGGACTTCAAGAAGAGTGCCTCCGGCTTTTTCGAGCCGGTCCACGACCTCAAACACGTCTTCGAATTGAAAACTGAGTCCCGTCGGGTTCACGGAGCCATCATGACCGCCGTGCAGGGCGATGATCGCATTGCCCAAGGCCAGCTCGCTCCAGAATTCGCTCACAAAGACCTCGTCCAGTCCGAACACCGAGCGGTAGAAGCGCACCGCACGGCTCATGTTCGCGGCCAGAAGCATGAATTTGACTTTCTCAGGCCGCATCATGGTGCCGGAAGATGAGAGCGTCAGGCGCTGGCTTGGCCCGATTTGGCCGCGTTGGCAGCACTTTCCGGCAGGGCGCTGCTGGTGCCGTTGGAACCAGAGCCGATCAGCTTGCGGAAGATTTTTTGCGGGAAGGAAGATCCCTTCTCCTCAGCTTCCAGCTGGGTGAGGGCGGAGGACTTGGCCAGTTCCCAGGCTGGGGCAAATCCGGGAGCATTGATCATCATGTGCTTCTCGGCGCGGGCCAGGATCTCCAGTTCGCGGGTGAGCTTGTTGTCCGGCTTCTCGTTCAGCCGCGCCACCTGCACGCGCAGGCTTTCGTTTTCAGCCGCCAGCCTTGCCTTCTCCTTGTTGGTGTCCTGCATCTGCCGGGCTTCCAGCTCCAGCTTGTCGCTGAGGTGGGTCTTGTAGCGGCGGAATTCGCCCTTGGTCTTCCAATGGCTGATGATGGCCATGATGAGAAAAACCGCGCCGAGCCCAAGGCCCATGCAGAAGGTGTAGAAGGGGTTGGTGAAGGTTTCGACCATGCGCAAAGCTAAGCCGGGAATGCAAACTGGCAACGTCATTGCCAGGGGACCTGGGTCAGCGGGAGGTCAGGCTGCCCTCGAAACGGCGCCAGTAGATCACCGCCACTGGCAGGATGCCGGCGCAGTCGCGGGCAGCATTCAGAACAGCAGACCAGGAGCCCGTCTGCGCGGCGGTGATGATCAAGCTCACCGCAATCACCATGGCGGTGCCGAGCAGAAACACCGCGGCGGGTGAGATCGTCTGGCGTGCACCCGGCATTTCTGCCTCGACGGCATCCCAGAACCGCCAGGCCAGCAGGGCCAGGATCACCATTGGCAGGTACATTTCCAGCCCGCCCAGCTGAGGAGCATCATAGTCATAGACGGCATGAGCCAGGATGAGGGTTCCCAGCGTGGTGAGAAACTGCGGTGCCTGGGCAAAGCGCGTGCGCAGCATGTCATACAGCGCCTGCGTGCTCAGGGCGGTGAGGGCGAGGTGCATGAAGTTGGCGGAGAGGAACCTGCCGACAGCCACCGATTCTCCCATGTCGAGGTAGTAATCGACATTCTCCTCCAGCGCGAAACCCAGGCCCACAAAGGCACCTGTCATCAGGGCCAGGCCGGGGACCCGCCTCCACAGCAGCCAAGGCATGAAAAAGGCCGCCAGGGCCAGCTTGCACACCTCTTCACGGAACCCCACGCCGATGATCAGGTGCCACAGATCCAACGGAAAGGGGGCGTGAGCTTCATCAATGCCCATCTGATCCTGCTGGAAAGCGATCAAGGTGATCGTCGGCCAGACACTGGCGATGCCTGCCACAATGGGTGCGATGGGCCAGGCCCAGCGCCAGGGCTGCGTCGGCAGGTGCATCACGAGCAGCACATACCAGAGGCCGGCTGAAAGTGCTGTCAGCAGCAGCGCTAGGAAGGGCAGATGCTCCAGCCGGTGTCTCAGCAGGCCCCGCCATTGCATGCCCAGGTTTCCCAGGAGGGTGCCAGCCTCGTGTTCGAGCAGGCTCGGCACCGCCTCCAGCCAGCCTGCGGAAGCCATCTCCTGCATCGCTTCGGCATCCTGGAGCTTCAAGGCCAGCCGCAGTGCGGTCTCGCGGGCCAGCCCTGCCTCGGGGAAAAGCAGGCCCTCGCGCTTCATCCGGACCAGAGCCTCCGCGTCATGATCCTTTCGCAGCAGCAGGCTGGCATACAGTTCGTTCGCATGAGCCGGGGGCTGCGGGCTGTCGGCCGCCTTTTGCAGCCTGGCCTGGGCTTCCTCCGCCTGCTGAGTTTTCCCGCTCAGGCAGGCTGCTAGATAGTCTTCAGCGCGGCTTTGGGCCGCAGAATCTGCCAGATGCTTCTTCAGCAAGGCGCGCACTTCATAGGCGAGGATGCTGCCGCTCTGCTGGTAGGCGCTCCAGGTGGCTTCCGGCAGGTCCAGGCTTTCCTCCAGCAATGTCAGGCTGGGGGTCAACTTGCGCAGCCAGTGGGTCAGCTCATGAGGCTGCGGAGCTGTGCTGCTGCGCAGCCGCTGCCAGTCCCGGCGGATGGACATCTCCACCGGATCCATGCTGTGGGCTGGAGCAGGCTCCTCCGGAGCCAGGCGCACCATCATCCATGCCAGGAGAAACGCCGCCCCCACCAGTCCCACGGCTGCCTGTTTCAGCACATCGCCACGGCGCGACCAGTAGTGCAGCCTTGAGCGCCATCCAGGGATCATGCGGGCAGAGTCGGGCGGCTACTTCTTCCACCAGTCCTGGTCACGCTCCCAGGGGGCTCGTTCAGCTTCCTGGGCAGGGTGGCTGCCTGCGGCCTCGGTCTCAGCGGCTGACTCCCGGCTCAGCTCCTCATCCAGTTCCATCAGCAGCTGGATGTGCGGTGCAGGCTTCGTGGTGCGCCGCCAGATGATCCAGGCAAAGCAGCCAAAAAAGCCGAGCATGAAGAGCAGGAAGCCGAGGTTGATCAGCACAAAAAGGTCCATTGCCACCACATGCTCCCCAGCTGCACCGGAGCCGGTGGCCGCCGAAGGCTGCAGGAAGACAGGAAAGGCCAGAAGGGGTGTCATGCCAGCCTCTCTTACGGTTTGTCGGCAAAGACCAGCCGCATCGGGATCATGCTGGAGAAGCTGAAACCATGCGAGGCAAAGAAGGCCTGCGACTTCGCGCTGATGCGGTCCGTGAGCAGCGTGATGCGCTTGAAGCCCTTTTCGCGGGAAAACTGCACCGCATAGTCCAGCAGCAGGCCGCCATAGCCCTGGCGGCGGTGCTGAGGGTGCACGATGACATCCTCCATGAGCACCACGGGTCCGCCCTCGGCCGTGCTGATGGTGAAAAGCAGGTTCACCATGCCGATGGCCTGGTGGTCCGTGCGCAGCACAAAGATCCTGCCCAGCTTGGGCTGCTCCAGGATCATGCGGAGGCCGCGTTCCTGCTTGTCCCTGTCCGGCTGGAAGTCCTCTTCTTCGTCAAAAAGCGCCATCGTCAGCTCCACGAGCTGAGGCAGGTCTTCGATGGTGGCCGGCTCGATGCGCGGATCGATGAGGGAGGCGGACATGACGCCGAGTATGGAGGCGGCCCTGCCTGATGGCAACGGACATCCGCCAAGCCTGCATCAACCGCTGCAAGAAGCCTCCGAACCGCCCGTTTCGGCGCGCCCTGCTTTCATGAACCGAACCTTCGCCAGTCTCGCTGTCCTTCTTCTTGCCGCTCTTCGCCTGCCTGCGGCGGAAAAGCCGAACGTCCTGCTCATCTGTGTGGATGACTTGAAGCCTGCGATCCGCTGCTTTGGCGATGCCCATGCCATCACGCCGAACATCGACCGTCTCGCGCAGCGCGGCATGCTCTTTGAAAAGGCCTACTGCAACCAGGCCGTGTGCTCGCCCTCCCGCAATGCGCTGATGACCAGCCTCCGGCCTCAGACGCTGGGCATTTATGAGCTGAGCACCCATTTTCGCAAAGCCGCCCCCGAGGCCGTCACCCTGGCGCAGCATTTCAAAAGCCACGGCTGGAGGTCCGAGGGGCTGGGGAAAATCTTCCATGTCGGTCATGGCAACATCAACGACGAAGCCTCCTGGTCCGTGCCGCACTACAATCCCAAGACCAGCAGTTACGCCCTGCCGGAAAACAGCCCGTCTGCGGAGGATTTGGCCCGCGCCAAGGCGATGAACCCCAAGTTGGAATCCTGGAAGCTGCCACGTGGAGCCGCCACCGAGAGCGCTGATGTGCCGGACAACCGTTATGGCGACGGCCTGATCGCCGATGAAGCCATCCGCCGCCTTCAGGCCGCGAAGCAGAATCCTGATCAGCCCTTCTTCCTCGCCGTGGGCTTTCTGAAGCCGCACCTGCCCTTCATTGCCCCCAGGAAATACTGGGACCTTTACGACCCGGCCAAACTGCCCCAGCCCGCGCTCAACAAGGCTCCGGAAGGCGCGCCTGAGTTTGCGCCCAGCAGCTGGGGAGAGCTGAGGCAGTATGCCGACATGCCAGCCACGGGACCGGTGACGGCCGAGCAGCAGCGCCATCTCATCCACGGCTACTATGCAGCCACCAGCTACATGGATGCCCAGCTTGGCCGCGTGCTGGATGCCCTCGACGCCACAGGATTGGCCAACAACACCCTCGTCGTCTTCTGGGGCGACCACGGCTGGCACCTTGGCGATCATGGCATGTGGTGCAAGCACACCAACTATGAGCAGGCGGCGCGCATTCCCGTGATCGTCAGTGCTCCTGGGATCACCAAGCCAGGCTCCCGCACCCAGGCCCTTGTTGAGACGGTGGACATCTACCCGACGCTGTCCGAACTGGCGGACCTTCCTGTGCCCGCCGGGCTGGATGGCCGCAGTTTTGTCCCCGTGCTTCGTGATGCCGCCGCACCCGGGCGCGATCATTCCATCCATGTTTATCCTCGCGGTGATCTTCTCGGCCGTGCCATTCGCACCCAGCGTCATCGTTTGGTGGAATGGAAGCCCGTCGGAGCGGCCACGGACAAGGCGGTTTATGAACTTTACGACTACGAAGCCGATGCCCTCGAAAGCCGGAACCTCGCCGCAGCACAGCCCGAGGTGGTGGAGCAGCTCAAAAAGCACCTCGCGGCACATCCTGAACCTCGACCGCAGATCAAGACGGCCCCCGCAGCCAAGAAAAGCGGCAAGGGCAAGGCCAAGAAAAAGGCCGGGAAGTGATCCCGGCCTTTCGTGGCATGGAAGTTTGGAGGTCAGCTCATGATTTGGCCAGGCCCAGGTAAGCCTTGGCATTGGCATAGCAGATGTTTTTCACCATGCCGCCGACCAGGCTGTCATCATTTGGAAGGAGACCAGCCTCCACATCGGCACCGAGCAGGTTGCACAAGGTGCGGCGGAAGTACTCGTGGCGCGGGAAGGACATGAAGCTGCGGCTGTCTGTCAGCATGCCGATGAAGCGGCTGAGCAGGCCCAGGTTGCTCAGGGCGTTGATCTGCC
>CALDGV010000662.1 GCA_937941745.1 uncultured Prosthecobacter sp.
AGGCTTCCTTCCGTGGCGATGGCCCGAAAGTAGCGAAGGTGATGGTAGTTCAGGAAGGCCATGGGATTTCACTTTTACCAAAGTGAATGGAAAACGCAAAAACATGAATTGGAGAGAATTTAGGCGGGGGTGATGCGTCAGCGCTCAACGAATCACCCTCTCTCCAATGAACCTCCTGACTGACTCTGCTTCCTTCTCTGAAGTTTCCGTGCCCATCGCGGCGGCCTTGTTCACCACGGCGCTTCTCGCAGGCCTTTGGCGCCTTGGCCGCGCTTCGGCCGAGCATGCTGCTCACCTGGGCCTTGGTGTTCTCCTGGTGGCGCTGGCCGCAGCTGCGTTGACTTTGTTCAGCGGGCCTTCTCAGATTGATGTGCTTCGGCTTGGCGGTGTGGACTTTGGTTTCCGTCTGGATGCGTTGTCCGTGGTCATGCTGGTCCTGGTGGCCTTTCTAGGTGCTGTGGTCACACGTTATTCGGTGAACTACCTGGATGGAGACCCTGGCCAGGCCCGGTTTTCGCGCTGGCTGTGCGCCACGCTGGGCTCTGTGGTGCTGCTGGTCGTTTCGAACAACCTGCTGATGTTCACGCTCTTCTGGGTTTCAACGAGCCTCTGCCTCCATCAGCTTCTGACCTTCTACCCTGAAAGAAAAGCTGGCGTGCTTGCCGCCCGCAAAAAATTCCTGATCAGCCGGCTTGGAGATGTCTGCCTGCTGGCTTCGATGGTGTTGGTTTGGCAGGCTTTTGGCACCTGGGATTTTCAGGAGCTGTTTGTAGCTGCTTCAGGTCCTTTGCCCGGTCAGGCTGAAAAACTCACCTGGATTTCGGGCCTGCTCGTCGCCGGGGCGCTCATGAAGTCAGCGCAGGTGCCTTTTCACAGCTGGCTGCCAGATACCATGGAGACGCCGACGCCTGTGTCAGCATTGATGCACGCAGGCGTCATCAATGCAGGCGGATTCCTGGTGATCCGGCTCAGCCCGCTGATCATTCATTCCCCGGCTGCGCTGAACATGCTTGCCCTTGTGGGCGCATTTACGGCCCTCTTTGCATCGGTGGTGATGATGACGCAGACCAGCATCAAGCGTTCTCTGGCCTGGTCCACCGTGGCGCAGATGGGCTTCATGATGCTGCAGTGCGGCCTGGGGGCCTTTGCTCTGGCGGTGCTTCACATCGTGGCTCATTCGCTCTACAAAGCTCATGCCTTCCTGGCTGCTGGCAGCATCGTCAATCTGACGCGCAGCGCCTGGACGCCATCTGTCCGCCCTGCGGCGCACCCCTTTGTCTTGATGGGTGCGATAGGCACCTCCGTCATCCTGAGCCTGACGGTGGGAACGCTGTTCGGCCTGGACTGGACGGCCAACCCCGGGGTGCTGCTGCTCTGCAGTGTGTTCATCATGGCCCTGGCTCATCTGCTATGGACGCTGTGGAACAGCTCCATGCGCTGGAGCCTGCTGGGTTGGGGCCTGCTGATGGCTGCAGGTGCAGCTTTTGCCTGTTTCGGACTGCACGCAGGCTTTGAGCACCTGCTGTCTGCCTGCCTGCCATCCTATGCCCCTGAACGCACGCTGTCCGAGCACCTGGTGATGGGGGTGGTGGCCCTCCTCTTCATGGGAGTGCTGGTCCTGCAAAGCCAGATGCCCCTCTGGACCGACCGCCCTTGGTTCAGCCGGCTCTACGTCCACGCCTGCAACGGGTTCTACCTGGGCACTCTGCTGGCCCGCCTGACAAGCAGGCTCTCCCCACGCTGATTCGCTCCTTCGCCTTCAAGCAACCTCCAAACACCTGCCCCATGAAATCGACACTGAACACCTCCTCAGACCTTTCTTCAGCCAGCCTGGAACGGAAAAGTTATTGGCTGAAAAAAGCTCGTCATGCCTGCCACCGCATTCCGCCACTTTGGCCGCTCAAGAACTTTGTGGCAGTGAATCCCTTCGTCGGCCTTGTCGGCAGGCCATTCACGGAGGTTTGCGAGCTGATGGAAAGGGTCACCCATGAGGCGATGCTGGCCGCTCCGGAGTACTTCAAGAAGCAGCTTGCATCAGGTCGCATCGCCAGTGCGGATCTGGCCCGGGCGCTGACTTTGGCACCGGAGATGCTGCCACCTGCTTGGTCGGCAGAAGCAGCCAAGCTTGAGGTCACTGACTTGACGCAATGGCTCCACTATCCGGAGTCCACTCTGGCCCGTGTCGCAACTCCTGCACGTGTGCTGACAGTGGCCGACATCGCGGATGGTCAGGCCGGCACTCCCCGGTGGAACTCTCTGATTACCGACGAGATCGCCAAATGGTGTGCCGCCTATTTTGATGAAGGGCAGTCTGCCTGGCGGATGCCCTGGAAGAAGCTGCCTCTGTATGCTGCTTGGAGGCAGGCGGCCTCGGTCGATCTCAATCCGGAGTTGCTGGGTCTGCAAAACTTCCGCTCGATGGTCCAATCTCTGCCTGAGGATCCTCAGGAGGCTGTTTCGATCATCTTGGATGAGCTTGGGGTGGGTGAGGATGTGGCCACCGACTACCTGCACCGGCTATTGATGAGTGCTGCAGGCTGGAGTGCGCATGTCCAGTTCCTCGTCAGAGAGCAGGCCATGGCAGGAAGGCATGAAGAGGCGCTGGTGGACCTCCTTGCCATCCGGCTGGCTTTTGAAGTCTCGCTTTTGCGCATGATGGACCAGTCCAAGCTGGTGGAGTTCTGGACGCAGGTGCCACCATCCGCTCAGGACGCACCATCGCAGAGCGTGCTCATGCTGGCGCTGTGGCAGCTGGCGATGGAGCTCGGCTTCCAGCGCCGCCTTGTGCACGATCTGACTTCAGCGGCAGCCGGTGGCAGCCACAACACGGATCAGGCCTCCAGAAGGCGTCCTGCCGTGCAGGCCGTGTTCTGCATTGATGTTCGTTCTGAGGTCATGCGCAGGTCTCTGGAGGCGCTTTCGCCAAAAATTGAAACATTTGGCTTTGCGGGGTTCTT